>JANQJO010000079.1 GCA_028281605.1 Pseudomonadales bacterium | reverse complement strand
TTCGGACATTTTGACTGGCTCCTAGACAGTTAACGTTATGAGCTCAGCATATAAAATATAATGACAGGATGATAGGGTGTGGATTTATTTACGCTTACTAACAACGTATTGGAGCGATCCTTACAAAACAAGATAAGAAACGATTTGAAAGAGCAAAAAGAAAACTAGAGGAAGAAGAAGCTGCCTAGAAAACAAAGAAAAAGATATAATTTTATATCAGTTTACACAAACTGAGAGTTTTGTTCGGATCAAAATTAACAAAAAACACATTTAAAATTTTTTTCAAAAAAAAATAGCAAAAAAACACTGTTGCACTGTTCACAATATTACCTGCTCTAAAAAAACTACTTCATAGTAACGCTAACTTACCGTACAAATGCAATTTTCATCACCTGGGGTGACGAAAATTACATCGCTCATGGCTGTTTCTCAAAAAAATAGGGTTTTCTGTCAGACACTAATTATATGTAATTTAGCAGGGCAACCATATAGATTACCACTATCACATGGTATGCGTTGGTCGTTCAGAATTTAAAGCCCCAGCCAAATAGGTTTCAATTTTTTTGCGGGCAATTCCATCCTGGTCATTAAATTGCACACCAATACCTGCAGCCCTATTGCCTTGCGCACCTTTTGGGGTAACCCATACAATCAACCCAGCAACTGGAATTTTTTCCGCCTCTTCCATTAAACTCAGGAGCATAAAAACCTCTTCACCAATCTGATATTCTTTATTAGTGGGGATAAACAGACCTCCCCCACTTAAAAAAGGCATATAGGCTTCGTATAGCACAGCTTTGTCTTTAATAGTCAAAGACAGTATGCCACTGCGAGCTCCTCCGGGTAAATTAGGCATTTTCATATAGCTAAGTATAACAGGCTCTGAAAAAGGAAATATTTCCAAAGTAATTTATAATCTAAATCCTGCAAGTGACTTTTTGTATGCAAACCAACACATTGAAAAATAAAGAAAAGACATAATTTGATCAAAGTTATTTCATGGGTTAAGTATTGTATAAAAATATAAATTTTACATATATTTCAATACCTTACTGAAAATTTTTAAAAATCACTTACAGGATTTAGGTATAACTTTACAACATGAATTCAAAGTACTACTTAATAACTTTTAAAGAAGGCTTTGATTTCCCTTGTTTTGACTTAACATTACCACCCAAGGGCTCTGGGTTCGACGGGGGAGGCTCTATATCTCCTTGTTCATCAAAGAAAACACCCTTACCATTTTCCTTAGCATAGAGCGCCATAACAGACTGTACAGGAGCATAAACGCCATACACTTGGCCTTCAAAAGTTGACAAAAAAGAAATACCTTGATCGGCCAGCACTAAATCTCTGGTAGCAACAGAGCTAATATTAAGTGTGATTTGACCTTCTTTTACATAAGGCTGTGGCACCTCTGTGTACTCAACTGAAACATCAAGCCGCAGATAAGGCGTTAGATCGTTATCCGAGATCCATTGATAAACAGCACGTATAATATAGGGGCGCGTACTGGAAAGTGTGCTCATACGTTTACCATAACAATAAAATGTTCACCCACACTGAACATAATTATTAGTTTTTATACATCTTATGCCGTTGACATATGAAAATGCCCAATCTCCTTTTCATAATCAGATAAACTGACTTGAAAAGAATCTTTTGCAAAGACTCGACTCGTATATTTTGATAAATACTTGGCTTGCTTTTCAGGTAGTTCAATACCTAAACGCGGCAAACGCCACAAAATAGGGGCCACACAACAATCCACTAAAGAAAATTCATCGCTCATAAAAAAAGGCTTTTCAGCGAAAATAGGAGAAACAGCAATCAAACTATCAGTCAATGCCTTTCTACTCTGTTCTACTTCATCCAACGATGCGTCAGAAGAAAGTATTCTATCCACGTGAATAGACCAATCTCTTTGGATACGATAAGACCAAATACGATTTTGCGCACGTGCCACAGGATAAACAGGCAGTAAAGGGGGATGAGGAAAGCGCTCGTCTAAGTACTCCATCATTACTCCAGGCTCATAGAGTACTAATTCTCTATCTACTAAAGTAGGTAATGAGTTATAAGGGTTTAACTCACTAATTTCTTCTGGAACATCATGAATACTCGCCTCAACAACATCAACATTGACGCCTTTTTCAGCTAAAACAATCCTCACCCTATGGCAATAGTGGTCTTCACCATCAGAAAAAAACAGCATTGTCGATCGCTTAGCAACCATACTCATAGTCAGATCTTTTAAGGACACACAATCAATACCTTTACTCATAGAAATGCCTAGCCCATCGGATCAAAAAAACCAAGGCTTTTTAACCACACATCATGATGGTTACCAGCTTACTGGTTTCTTTTAAATTAATTTATATTTTTCCAGTACTCTTTATTTAAGAAATAAACTGGTATCATAAAGATAACTAAGAAAACCAGCACATATGTGCCGATACGCTCACGCTTAAGCCTCACAGGATCAGCTGCATAAGTAAGAAAATTGGTCAAATCACCCATAGCCACACGAAATGCTTCTTCACCCAGATCTTTTTCTAAGCCTTCTAATACATGTGGCATCCCTACATCAGGAAACACTCGATTGTTATAGCCCCATGGACGCTTAGGGTCGACATAAAAACCAATAAGGTAAGAGTATAGCCAGTCAGACCCTCTCAACTTAGCTTCTAATGTCAAATCAGGCACTGGTGTTCCAAACCACTGCTTAGCTGACTCAATGGGCATAGCAACACGCATCTGATCACCCAACTTACCTTCAGTAAACATAAGGTTATTTCGCACAATTTCACCTGTTAATCTCAAATCTTCAACAAGACGCTCATAACGTAAATATTTTAAAGAGTGGCAACCATAACAATAATTAACAAACAATCGCGCACCTCTTTGCAAAGCAACTTTATCTTGAAGATTTACAGGTGCACTAACAACATGCTCATTGTAACCACCACCTGCAAACAAGTAACTCGCAAACAACAAAGATATAATTAATGTAATTAAAAGAATTCCTTTCTTCATTAATGTGATACCCTCACACGCTCTGGAACTGGTTTTGCTCTTTCTATTCTGGTGTAAAAAGGCATCAGCAAAAAATATAAGAAGTACAAAGCAGTACAAATTCTAGCGATCAAATTCTTAATATCAGTCGGTGCAACAGTACCTAAATAACCCAGTATTACAAAAGAGACCACCAAAACCGCTAAAGCAAGCTTACTCAGTAGACCCTTATAACGAATTGAGCGCACAGGGCTCTTATCTAACCAAGGCAATGCAAAAAGTATAGCAATGGCAGCAGCCATAGTGATAACTCCACCCAGTTTATCGGGAACAGCCCTCAACATAGAATAAAAAGGCGTGAAGTACCAAACAGGGGCAATATGATCAGGAGTTTTCAAAGGGTTAGCTGGTTCATAATTAGGCTTTTCTAAAAAATACCCTCCCCCATCAGGGAAAAAAAAGACAATAACACAAAATACAAATAGAAATACCACCACCCCTACAAGATCATGAACACTGTAGTAAGGGTGAAAAGGGACGCCATCTAAAGGAACACCCTTGTCATCTGTTTTTGATTTAATATCAATACCATCAGGATTATTTGAACCAACTTCATGCAGAGCAAGCAAATGCATCACAACCAAAGCAACTAAGACTAAGGGAACAGCAACCACATGCAATGAAAAAAATCGGTTTAACGTAACACCCGAAATCAAGTAATCACCACGCACCCACAACATGAGATCTTCACCAATCCAAGGCAAAGCTCCTAGCAACGAAACAATCACCTGTGCGCCCCAGTAAGACATTTGCCCCCAAGGCAATAAATAACCAAAAAAAGCCTCTATCATTAATGCAAAGTAAATGAACATACCCAATGTCCAAACCAACTCTCTTGGCTTACGATAAGAGCCATAAAGCAAACCACGAAACATATGCAAATATACAACCAGAAAAAAAGCAGAAGCGCCGGTTGAATGCAGATAACGAATCAACCAACCATAATCTACATCTCGCATGATGTACTCAATAGAGTCAAAGGCCCCTTCAGCTGAAGGGTTATAGGCCATCGTTAACCAAATACCAGTAACCAGCTGATTAACCAACACTAACAGAGAGAGAGATCCAAAAAAGTACCAAATATTAAAATTTTTAGGCGCATAATATTTACTTAAATGATCTTCAAACATACGGGTTGCAGGAAAACGATCATCAACCCAAGACATAATACTATTCCACCATTGCATTAAGCGTTCTCCTCATCGTCTGCATCCTTGCCAATAACAATCACGTCATTACTGACATACATATGAGGGGGTACATCAAGATTCGTTGGGGCAGGCACTCCCTTGTATACACGTCCAGCCAAATCGAACTTAGAGCCATGACAAGGACAAAAAAATCCTCCCATCCAGTCTTTTCCCAAATCAGCTGCCTCAAGCTCAGGACGATAAACAGGGGCACAACCTAAGTGCGTACATAGGCCAATTAAAACAAGAACTTCTGGTCGAACAGATCGATGTGGATTTTTAGCATATCCAGGCTGCTTAGAGTCGGTACTTTGAGGGTCTCGCAAAATACCCTCTTGGGCCACCAAACGCTTAAGTGCTTCTTGTGAGCGTTTAATCAGCCAAACCGGCCTACCTCTCCATTCTACAACAAGCTTTTGCCCTTCTTCCAACTGACTAATATCAGCTTGAACAGGGGCGCCTGCTGCTTTAGCTTTAGCACTAGGATTCCATGACCTAACAAAAGGAATAGCTGCTCCAACCATACCAACAGCACCTAAGGCAGAGGTTGCGCCAATCAGCAACTTTCGTCGCCCGCTATCCATATCTACGGCATCTACGACTTTTTCACTCATAGCGCGTCTTTTATTCTCCTTAGGGACAAGTTACATATAAACTAATTCAAAACAATACACTCGCCTATAATAGTACCAAATAGAAAGAGAAATTTAACGTTTCGAATATTGCGGACTCTTGCGCGCTTTCTTTAAGCCAACTTTTTTACGCTCCACTTCACGATCATCTCTCGTCAATAGCCCAGCTCGGCGCAATGGAGAGCGAAAAGTTTCATCGTACTGCACCAAAGCTCGCGCAATACCATGGCGTACAGCACCCGCTTGACCACTGTTTCCACCACCTTTTACAGTTATTTTTACAGAAAACTGGCCAACCACATCTACCACTTCTAAAGGCTGAGATACAATCATGCGTGCAGTTTCGCGACTAAAATATTGATCAATAGGCAAATTATTCACTTGAATGCTACCCGAGCCTTTCGTTAAAAACACTCGAGCTTTCGCGGTTTTACGCCGCCCTGTACCCCGATATTGATCACCCATTAAATCACCCATTATCTATTATGTACCAATTACCTATAAGGCAAATTAAAATTTCAAAAAATTAAATAAGCACGCAGGCTGCTACCCATACTTAACCAGCAAGCTGTAATACTTGAGGCTGTTGCGCTTCATGTGGATGTACCGGACCAGCGTAAACTTTAAGCTTTCCGTACATTTTTCGACCCAAAGCGTTTTTAGGCAACATGCCCTTTACTGCTTTTTCTATCACTACAGCTGGCTTCCGCTTAATCATATCACTCAAGGACATTGATTTTATTCCACCAGGATAACCACTGTGACTATAGTAAATTTTATCACTGAGCTTTTTGCCCGTTACGGCTACCTTTTCAGCATTAATAATAATTATATAATCCCCAATATCTACATGGGGCGTATAAATAGGCTTATGCTTACCACGCAAACGCCTAGCAACCTCAGTCGCCAAACGCCCCAAGGTCAGACCACTAGCATCAATCACATACCAGTCTCGCTCCACCTCATGAGGCTTGGCACTAAATGTACTCATCTCTAACTTATGCCCTTAAATTATATGATGACAAAGCCATCAGTTTGAATAGTCAAATATTGAATTTAAAAATTAGGCAGGAATTCTAGCTGTTATGGATATATTTAGCAACCTTTTATATGCTGAGAGCTTACGACAGGTTTACTTGATTTTTTTATTTTTAAGCCAAAACAGCCCATCCTGGGCCACCTTTGGCTAAAATCGACATCCATATCGAATAAAAAAACACCCTTCTTAAAAAAACAAAGTCAGCAATTTAGAGGCCTAACTCCGCTACTAGCTCTTTAGCTGATCGATAGCCCCCAACTTTCTTACCATTTGCCAAAAAGATAGCCGGCGTGCCTCTCACACCTAACTGGTAACCCAGCTTAATCTGTTCTTGAATACCATGCTTACAACTCTCACTTTCAGGCAATTTTTGTCCCTGCTTAGCCAAAGTCATAGCACCTTGGGGATCAGAAGAACACCAAATATTTACCATAGTCTTGCCGGTACCCGACTTAACACCAGATCTGGGCCAAGCAAGGTAACGCACCTCTACTCCCATAGCATTGAGCTGAGGGACCTCAACATGAAACTTTCTACAATACCCACAGTCTGTATCAGTAAAGACATAAAGCACCCCTTTTGCATCACCCTTTGAGGAAAAAGTAACCATGTCCCGCGCATCTAGACCAGCAATAACCTTAATCCTATCAGCACTTCTGGTCTTTTCTGTTAAGTTAACCATTCCTCTGTGACTGAGCTCAAATAAATCCCCAGCCAACAGATATCGACCCTTAGCATCAGTGTGAGCAATTTCTCCGCCTCGAAATCTAACCTGATAAATTCCTGGCATAGCGGTAGGCACTACGGCCTCCACCGGGATATGAGCAATTTTCTTAGCAAGCGATTTTTTAATTTGTACCACTACCACCGATTCAGAAGGCTCACCCGCATGCGAAAATAAAGAGTAAGCAAAAAAGCAAAAACTTAACAATAGTAAATCAATACGAAAGCACATAAATGCCCCCTGCTTCAAACAGGTTAATTAACACCCTACATATATATAATTACAACCGACTTAGATCACCCAAACGCCGACTAGTTCCCTGTACCTGTTTATTTATAGACTAACTTAACAATCAATACACTCCAATAACTAGGCCTTGCCCCAAAAACAGCCATGAGCGATGCAGTTTTCGTCACCCCAAGTGATGAAAATTGTATTTCACGGTAAAATATTTACTTAAGCTTTTCTTTAATACGGGCAGACTTACCAGAACGGCCTCTAAGATAATAAAGCTTGGCCCTACGCACATCACCTCGACGCTTGACAACCAATGAATCAATCATTGGGCTATGATATTGAAATACACGCTCAACGCCAACGCCATGAGAAACTTTACGCACTGTAAAAGCCGAGTTGAGCCCACGATTCTTTTTAGCAATCACCACTCCTTCAAAAGCCTGTAAGCGCTCCCGATTGCCCTCACGCACTTTAACCTGGACAACTAGCGTATCACCCGGGCTAAAATCTGGTAAATCATTACGCAACTGCTCCTTTTCTAATTCCTCAATAATATTTTTAAACTCCATCATCACTCTCCAGAAAACCACTTGTCAACCATTTTTGTTCTTCTGCGCTCAGCTCACTTCGCTCTAGCAGGTCCGGCCTACGCGCATACGTACGCTTTAGTCTCTGTCTCCGACACCACGTCGAAACAGCCCGATGATCCCCAGACATCAATACCTGAGGAACTTGTAAACCTTCAAATTCAGATGGGCGCGTGTAGCGAGGACAACCCAAACGTGAAAATGTAAAAGACTCCTGCAAAGTCGAATCAAAATCACCCAGCACTCCAGGCACATATCGCGCTACCGCATCCATTAACATCATAGCTGGCAACTCACCCCCAGAAACAACATAATCACCGATGGATAACTCCATATCGACCTCAAGCTCAATCACACGCTCATCCACACCCTCATAACGACCCGCCAACAAAATTAGCTTCTTTTTATGCGCAAAAGAAATAACCTGGTCTTGGCACAAAGGCCTCCCCTGAGGAGATAAATATGCAACTTGGGCAGCCTGACCCATCTGTGCTTTTAAAAATTTAATAGCTGAACAAACTGGAGGAGCTTTCATTAACATACCAGGGCCACCCCCATAGGGCCTGGCATCTACAGAACGATGACGATCTTGAGCATAATCTCGCGGATTTGCCATCTCCAAGCTCAACAATCCCTGCTTAAATGCACGCCCCACAACACCATACTTCGTAACAGCAGCAAACATTTCTGGAAATAAAGTAACCACACCAAAACGAAAAAGAGCCCTGTTTACCACTCGATAACCAGACCTCTTAAAAACCTGGATCCCAGTCTACTATCACTTGCCTTTGTTTCAAATCAATTGACTGTATAACCCTTTCAAAACTATAAGGAATCAAACGCCTTTTCTGGTCTATACTATCAACTAACGGCTTAACAATCATAACATCATGCGACCCTGTTTCAAGCATATTATCTATACAACCTAATAATCCATTGGCCCTATCATATACAGCAAGCCCGATCAACTGATGCCAATAATACTCACCAGGATCAAGAACTGGCAACTGTGCACTCTCAATATAAATTTTTAGATTTCTAAGCCAACCTGCCCGATTTCGATCGACATAACCTTCTAGCGAAGCCAACATCTTTTTTCCTCGAGCACGAATATCAGTCACTTTAAGTTTGCACCATTGGCCTGACACACTCTGCACCCACCATGGCTTATAGTCGAATATATTTTCTTTTGGATATGCATAAGAATACACTGCCACCCAACCCTTAACACCATTAGGAGCACCTATTTGACCTATCAGCAGCTTTTCCTGATAACAACTAACCATAAAGCAACCAAAAAATCAACTCTCTATAATAATTCAGCACACAGAAAAAACAGGCTTAGGCTGCACTCGTGCTCATATTTTTTACCAACGACTTCACAGTATCCGACAACTGCCCGCCCCGCTCAAGCCAATACTGTAAACGGGCTTGGTTGATACGAAAGGACTCTGCCTGACCCCGCGCAACCGGGTTAAAAAAACCCAAGCGCTCAATAAACCGACCACGAAGTGCACGACGCTTATCTGCAACTACAATATGGTAAAAAGGGCGTTTTTTCGAGCCCCCCCTGGCCAAACGAATCACTACCATACTAAACACCTCAAGAAATAACCAAATCAACACGCCAAATTAAAGAAATACAAGTTTACCACTGTAAAAACCGAAAGATTATACGCTATGCCATCTAGAAAAACCACCTTAAAAAGGACCCAACCCAGGTGGCGGGCTACCAGGGCCAGACGAACCCATCAAACCATGTAAACTACGCATCATCTCCTTCATACCCTTTTTCTTAGAAAATTTCTTCATCACTTTTTGCATTTGCTTATGCTGTTTCAGCAGCTTATTCACATCATGAATCTGCGCTCCTGCTCCACAAGCTATACGATTTTTACGAGAACCATTAATAACATCGGGAAAATGGCGCTCCTGCGGTGTCATTGACAAGATAATTGCCTCCGTTTTCTTCATCACAGATTCATTTAAAGAAGCTTGCGCCATCTTAGCCATCCCTCCCATACCTGGCAACTTCTCTAACATGCTGGACATACCACCCAATTTATTAAGCTGCCGAAATTGCTCCAACATATCCTCTAAATCAAAAGCTTGGCCTTTTTTGATCTTTTTCGCTAACTTTTGTGCTTTTTTCTTATCCAGCTTACGCTCGGCTTCTTCAACCAGCGTCAAGACATCTCCCATGCCTAGAATACGAGAAGCCAAACGATCAGGGTAAAAAGACTCTAACGACTCAGCTTTTTCCCCCACACCCAAGAATTTAATAGGCTTACCTGTCACCGCCTTAACCGATAGGGCCGCCCCACCCCTAGCGTCACCATCAGCCTTAGTCAATATAACCCCTGTCAACGGTAACACATCATTAAAAGCCTTAGCTGTATTGACTGCGTCTTGCCCTGTCATTGCATCTACAACAAACAAAGTTTCAGCCGGATTTACGGCTTGCTGCAGCTCTTGAATCTCCTGCATCATACTATCATCGACATGCAGTCGGCCCGCAGTATCCAGTATCAGTACATCCGCCACCTGTGATTTGGCCATTTGTAACGCAGATTTGGCGATTCCCACCGGCTTGTCTTGCACAGAACTTGGAAAGAAACCACACCCAACTTGTTCTGCCAAGGTTCTTAGCTGCTCAATAGCCGCCGGCCTGTAAACATCGGTGCTAGCCACCAGCACCGTCTTTTTTTGACGTTCTTTCAACCAAAGGGCTAACTTTGCAGCAGAAGTTGTCTTACCCGCGCCTTGCAAACCTGCCATCAATACCACCACCGGTGGAGAGCTAGCCAAGTCTAAAACCTGATTAGATTCGCCCATCAACTTAACTAGCTCTTGATGCACAATCTTCACCAACATCTGGCCGGGGTTTAAACTCTCAATGATTTTTTTGCCAACTGCTTTTTCTTTAATGGACTCAATAAACTCTTTGACGACTGGCAAAGCCACGTCAGCCTCAAGCAAGGACTGCCTCACTTCCCGCAGAGTTTCTTTAATATTATCCTGCGTAAGCTTTCCTCGCCCCGACAACTCCTTCAAGCTAGAGGTTAAACGCTCACTCAAGCTATCAAACATAATGGCTTCCTTCAATTTAAGTCAACAGGCCCAGCCATGATCATACATTTGACCACAGCTGTTTTTTTACCTTTAGAACAGATATATTAAGACTTATAGTCCGCTTGTTACACATTCAACTAGGATATTATATGCCAGCAACCTCAACAACCCATATTGTTTTTTTTACTGGCGCACTAGCATCTGCCTTATATGTATCTGCTCTACTCTACACATTACGTCACTGGCATGACTCAATAAACAAACAACACAAATACGTTATCACAATCAGTCTCACGGCCGTGCTGCTACACTTAATCGGCTTAATAGCTTTGATTTTTACTGAAACTGGTATCAATTTAGGCTTATTTCCTATGCTGTCTCTAAGCAGTGCTTTGGCTATCATTCTCTTGCTTGTACTAGGCCGCATCCGCCCCATCAACACTATTACAGTCGCAGCCTACCCCCTGGCTACCACATCTATTATCTTATCCATGTTATTGCACAGCAACTACCAACCTCGCGCGCAATGGTCATGGGTTTTATCAACTCACATCGTACTATCAATCACAGCCTATGGAACTCTAAGCGTCGCATGCATTCAATCTTTATTATTATCCTATCAAAACAAACAACTTAAACGAAAACACACACAAGGTATAGTCCAACAATTCCCACCACTACAAACGACTGAAAAAGTTTTGTTTGAATTGATCATTTTCGGCTTAATATTACTAACCTTTGCCATTGGCTCAGGGCTGATGTTTTTTGACAACCTTTTTGAACAAAAATTGGCACACAAGACCTTTTTTTCCATGCTCGCATGGATTATTTTTTCAATTTTAGTATTAGGACGTTACTATCTGGGGTGGCGGGGGAACATTGCCATTTTCTGGACTAACTGTGGTTTTGCACTACTCGCCCTAGGGTATTTGGGCAGTAAATTTGTCCTGGAGATTATGCTGACATAAAAGCAAAATAGAAGGGAAATAGAAAAGCACTCAAAATATAGGGCCTATTAACTTTGCAAGAAGCACCACTTTCATTACTATTTTTGATATTGTTCATGCTTATTATCTTATCCGGCTTTTTCTCTAGCTCAGAAACCGGCATGATGGCATTAAACCGTTATAAACTCAAGCATCTCGCCAATAAAGGGCATAAAGGCGCTCGCAAGGCCAAAGCTTTACTAGCAAAACCTGAGCAGCTGATTGGGGTCATTTTAATCGGCAACAATTTTGTCAATATCCTAGCATCCGCTATTGCCACTCTCCTAGCTTTAAAGACGTTTGGAACAGGAGGCATTGCTATCGCTACTGGCTTGCTTACATTGGTCATCCTTGTTTTCGCAGAGGTCACACCAAAAACATTTGCTGCGGTTCACCCTGAAGGGATTGCATTTACTGCAGCACACATATTAACTCCTTTATTAAAAATAGCCTATCCCCTTGTTTGGCTGGTTAATAGCATCAGTTATCGGATTCTGCGGCCATTAGGTATTGACACGCGCAACCTCAATGAAGGCCAACTATCAAGAGAAGAGCTCAGACTCGTTGTAAATGAAAGCACTGCCTTAATTCCTCCTCGCCATCGCAGCATGCTACTAAGTATCTTCGACCTAGAGCAAATCACAGTAGACGATATTATGGTACCGCGTAATGAGATCTTTGGTATCGACCTAGAAGATGATTTTGACGAAATCGCCCAACAGCTGCGCTCATGTCAACATACCCGCATTCCCATCTTTAAAAGCAGCATGAACAAACCCATTGCTATTTTACATATGCGCAAGTGGGGGCAATTTTTAGCATCACACGATGAAAAAAATCGTGCCAACCTGATGCAATACACGGTCGAGCCCTACTTTGTCCTAGAAGGCACCCCTTTACACATTCAGCTGTCTAATTTCCAAAAAGCAAAAAGAAGGCTGGGGCTGGTTGTTGACGAATATGGTGACGTTAAAGGCATGGTAACTTTAGAGGACATCCTCGAAGAAATTGTCGGAGAGTTCACCACGGACTTAGCAGCCTCCAGTAAAGACATTCACCCCCAGCAAGATGGTTCCTTTATTATTGACGGTACAACAACTATCCGCAGCATCAACAAAGCACTCAAATGGCACTTACCTACTCAAGGGCCGAAAACACTCAGCGGCTTGATCATCGAGCACTTAGAGTTCATTCCAAATTCTGCTGTCAGCTTAAATCTTGAAAATTACCGCATTGAAGTTGTTCAGGTCAAAGACAACACTGTCAAAACAGCAAAACTTATACAGCACAAGGATTTAACTGCTGACGATAGCGACGCAAATTAGCAACATACACCTCTGCACTCAACTCAAGCTGCTCTATCTGTGCAACACTTAAACTTTTCACGACCTTTGCAGGCGACCCTAACACCAAAGAGCCCTCAGGGATTTTTTGATTCTCAGTGACCAAGGCATTTGCACCAATCAAACAATGAGAACCAATCTGAGCGCCATTTAAAACAACAGCATTAATCCCAATCAAAGAGTAATCCCCCACACAACAACCATGCAGCATAGCACAGTGGCCAACGGTAACACCTCGCCCCAACGTTAGAGCATAACCTGGATCAGTATGCAGAATTGCACCATCTTGTACATTCGTACGTTCACCGAGCGTAATACAATCATTGTCAGCTCTGATCACAACATTAAACCAAACACTCACTAAATTTTGCACCACAACAGACCCAAGCACAGATGCTGTAGGTGCAATAAAATGTTCATTTCCAACCAAGGTTGGCTTACACTCACCTAACTCATAAATCATTTAACAACTTCCTCAGTATTTATTTGCGGGAACTTACGGTAGGTTTATTTGACTATAAATGACTATTTTATTACAACAAATCACTATACAGTTACATAACACTCATAAAAACACACAGATATAACTCAATTTTATAATAAAACAAGGTTTCAAACGCATATCAATTATCTGTAACATAGTGACATTGATCGCATAGATTGGATCGATATAAACATTATGACTGAACAGAGTTCACATTAAGAGCCATCAAAAACTTGGTAAAATAGTAACAATCTTAGCTTAACTTTGTTTATTGCAATCATTACGGTAAATACAAAGGTGTTATAAGCAACCATCTCTTAACTTACAGCACCTACTATAAAAAAACCGTAAGCAAGTCATTAACTCATGTCATATCTAATAGAGGTAGTACAATGCCAAAAACTCTTCCAAGTTTTGATGAAATGGCTAAAATGGCAAAGGAAAATCCTGAAGCACTTGAAAAATTACGTAGGGAAATGTGCGAACAACTCATTTCAGAAGCACCAATGGCCTATCAACGCAAACTACGTGGACTTCAATTTAAAATTGACATGGAACGCCGAAGAGCAAAGACTCCTATGGCATCATGCATCAAATTATCACAAATGATGCACGAATCTTTTACCCAGTTACGCGAATCTTTAAACAACTTTCAAGGCATTCCAACACAATCTATTCGCAAACTGGTTAAAGGTCAAAACCATGACAACACTTCAACCAACACTGAACAAAGCACACTGACACAAATAGCCAAAGAACAGCGAGCAGATATCATTGAATTTCCTATTCAATAAGAAAACACTTTTTTACCCCCTTTAAAATTTGTACAATCAAAACAAAAAAAGGGGGTTCTACACACTCAAACTACTACACAAATTATTTCTCACTCTAAAATTCACACATCACCGTTAACTTACAGTATAATCACCTCTATTTTTAAATATCCACTTAACCCGTTAACTAAGGTTAAACATGAACTTCTGCAGCCACTGCGGCAGCCATAAAGTCGAATATAAAATACCAGCAGGTGACAACAGATATCGGCACGTCTGTTGTGACTGTGGCTTTATACATTACCAAAACCCACGTATTATCTGTGGCTGCCTACCACTTTGGGAGAATCGCATTTTACTGTGCAAAAGAGCCATTGAGCCTCGCCAAGGTTATTGGACACTTCCCGCCGGCTTTATGGAAAACAATGAAACCACACAGGAAGCTGCAGAAAGGGAAACACTCGAAGAAGCCAATGCTAGGATTGCAATAGACGATTTATATTGCCTATTTAACTTACCTCACATCAATCAAGTCTATTTTTTTTACCGCGGCAAACTCAAAGACACCCATTACAGCTCAGGCACTGAAAGTTTAGAAGTCGACTTATTTAAACCTGACGATATTCCGTGGGACGAGCTGGCATTCACTACTGTACGCAAAACGCTAACTTACTTTCTAAAAGACCGCTCTAAAGGTAATTTTATCTTTCGAAAAGAAGACATTCGAATACCTTCAGCCCAATAAGAAAAACTTCCATTAAGGCAAATAAGGTAAGGCAACTTTACAAAAGCGAATCAAGACACCAAACATCATAAGCAGGCTCTTCATACGGATGGGCTTCTTTAAGGGCACTAATAACATTTCGCACTAACGCATCAGCTACCACCAGCTCGACTTTATATTCATCAACTCTCTCAGCCTCTTCTTGCCCTACCTGACCCAAATAAGGCACAGCACCCGGCAATGGACGATACTGCCCTTGCCCTAGAGTTTGCCAACAGCACTGGTCATAATTACCTATTTGACCTGCGCCCACCTCAAAAAGAGCGCTCTTCACTATCTCCAGATGAGATTCAGGCACATAAAAACACAGTTTATACACTATTCCTCCTAAATCCAACAATTCATGGTTTTGGTAAAAATACACCGCCAAACTGTGACACACTCCGCAGATCAAAATAAACCATAACAATCAATGAGTTACAAAGAGCTAACGATCTAAATTAGCAGTTACCACCATCCACTACTTTAGAGTGTAACTATTACCAGTTTCAGCATGAACTCCCAATGCTATAGTCAAATTAACACTTTCAAAAACACTTAACACAAGCATCTATCTAAATATATCGAACAGAAAGTGGCTGAGGATGGGAGATTTTTTATGCAATACATATCATATCAATTAAAAAGCAATGTATTAGACCAAGCACCTACTTTAATGCAGGAAGCCAGCGAGTTCGACCTGCTTGAGCATAAAATAAAAAGCAAAATAAAGAAAATGGAAGAAAAACTAAAACAGACAAATGAAGGCTCTGAAGAACTGGTCATGCCCACAATGATTACATTACTCAATTCGCATAAGCGCATGTTAATATGTTTACAACAAGCACATGCTATGGCAGCCTAACACTAATAACGATAAGAGGGGTCGAATGGTGGACATTACACCCCTCCTTTTATCTTTTCACCCCTCTTAAAATTTTACACGTATCTCGTACAGATTTTCAGCTACAGATTTTCAGCATTTTCTGAAAGATAGCTGGCCACACCAGTCGGAGAAGCCTGCATACCCTCATCCCCCTTTTGCCAACCAGCTGGACATACCTCACCGTGCTCCTCATGAAATTGCAAAGCATCAACCACTCTAATCAACTCATCGATATTACGACCTAAAGGTAAATGATTGACAGTTTGAGAATATATAATTCTATCTTGGCCAATCACAAACACACCTCTAAAGGCCACCCCACCGCTAGATTCAACGTCATAAGCCTTACAAATGCCATGGTCAATATCAGCAGCCAAAGTGTATTTAACAGGACCAATACCACCCTTTTCAACTGGAGTATTACGCCAAGCATTATGAGTAAAATGAGAATCCACAGACACCCCAATCACTTCGACATTTCTAGACTGGAATGCTTCGATTCTATGGTCTAAAGCGATCAGTTCTGACGGGCACACGAAGGTAAAATCCAGGGGATAAAAGAAAAGCAAACCGTACTTTCCTTTAAGTGCTTCAAATAAAGTAAACTCATCAACAATCTCACCATTACCCAAAACAGCAGGCACTGTAAAATCCGGTGCTTCTTGCCCTACCAATACTGCCATCGTACCTATCTCCTTTAATACTTTATAGCGAAAATAAACTTAAATCAATTATCTACACTGACCAACTCTATCAATGCAAAACAAGCTCCTTGAGCATCCTCTACAACAGCCATACGCCCAACGGGTAAATCCATTATAGAATTACAAACTTTTCCACCCAGCTTCTGCAACTTTTCAAGCACATCGTCAATATGACTTACATTGAAATACACATTCCAATAAGGCGGTACATGCACTGGCATTTCCTGCGGCATTTGCATCATACCACCGTTCATCTTGGCATGATTGAGAATAACTGTATAAGGGTCTGGACTCACTTGCTCCTCATATTGCCAACCCAGTAACTTGCTATAAAAGTCTTTTGCTAAAGCCAAATTACGGGTCAACAGTTCATTCCAACAAAAACAACTTGCATCATTAACGCGTTCTGAACCAAAGTGATCCTTCGGCTGCCAGAAACTCACATGCGCCCCTGAAGGGTCTTTTATAACAGCCATACGCCCAGCTTGCATCACATCCATAACAGGCATCAACAAAGCCCCACCCAAGCTTCCTGCCTTCTTGCAAATATCATCCACATCAGAGACCGAGATATAACTTTGCCAGCAAGGGATGGAGTTCTTATCAAAGTCATTTTGATATAATGCTGCCACTTTTTTATCACCTAAAAAAGCTTTTGAGTAAACACCTCCACGATCAACAGGCACATCTTCAAAACGCCAGCCCAGCAATCGTGAATAGAAATCTTTAGCAGCCATGCTATCTGTCGTTGCCAAATCAACCCAACAGAAAGTACCATCTAAATAACTATTTCGATCACCCATGACTCACAACCCCTCTAAACCTAAATCTCTTCCACAAACCCTCGAAAACTCACCTCTATAATTAAAACAGCCATGAAAGATAGAATTTTCACAGTAACTGTGCTCAATTTGCAGTAAGCACGTTGCCATAGCAATAAATCACAAATTGATAACTTTAGCAAGTGAAATTTTATAGCAAGCCCTTAAACATAGATGCAATACAACACAGTCAAATCAGAATTATTAACTTTTATGATTGACAATCATTCTCATTCAGTATAAGGTTAAAGATAATACATCTGTCGATCCAAAAACACAACTATGAGAACCAATCTTACTATGTATATATGTCTTTGCAAAGCAATCACTAACCGTCATATTGCACAGGCTATATCACAAAAGCAGTGCCACTCCATGAAAGATCTATGCTGTAAACTAGGCATTGCCACACAGTGCGGCAAATGTGTCCCCCACGCCAAATCACTTTTACGAGACTTAGAAAATAAAAATAAGCAGAAATAAAACACTCACTCAAACCATACTCATCATTACAACAAAACAATCGAATACCAATCAGATCTCCTAGAATATGAAAATAACACTATAGTGACGTAAAAGCATTTTCCAGTTAAGATAGGAGACACTTTTGTTTATTTAAAACCTATAACGAGGAATACTGGTAATGAAGGGTGACGCAAAAATCATCAAACACCTCAATGCTGTTCTTGGCAACGAACTAATAGCCATTAATCAATATTTTCTTCACGCAAAAATGCTCCAAAACTGGGGCTTTAAACGCCTAGCTGATTTAGTCCACAAAGAATCCATTGATGAAATGAAGCATGCGGACATATTAACCGAACGCGTTCTATTTTTAGAGGGTCTACCCAATCTCCAAGATCTAGGCAAACTAATGATCGGAGAAGATCCAAAAGAAATGCTTGAGTGTGACTTAAAATTAGAACTTGCAGCAATACCAACATTGCAAGCAGCTATTACTGAATGTGAAGCCCTTAAAGACTATGTCAGCCGAGATATACTCCAAGATATCTTAAAGAGCGAAGAAGAGCACACCGACTGGATAGAAACACAACTTGAACTGATCAATCAAGTAGGGATACACAATTACCTACAAAGCCAAATGCTTTAAAAGACACAATATTGGGCAACACCACCCAAACATAGCAAGACGCCAGCCACCATAAACTGCTGAGAATCATTAAGGTAGCATACCAATACCTAAAATTCGTCTGTGATAAGTATATGTTCTATAGTTATCTAAGAAACTCTCTAATCTAAACGTAAACGAGTTGCAGGCATCATATCACCTTAGATGAATTCATTATTGTATATATTACCATTATTACTGTTTTTAATTTGCTTAGGCTTTCTATTCATAGATATCAAAAGCCCCAAAGGCTGGATCGGTGCAACTGCGATAGCCCTAATTAGTTTAATCGTCCTAGTAAGCCAACTGTACCTAAGCCATCAATTGGGAGAAGACCACAATCAGCTCCTTGCTAAAATAGACGATCAAGAATTATTTCTCAAACAAAATATTGCCAAACAACTGCTTCTTGCTCAGCAAGCGAAAGTCGACCCAGATGCCACAAGCAATTTTCTCCAAAAAGCCACACATGCCGGCATGAGCTTACAAAACCCCTTATTTCAACACATGAGCACAGCCAACCAAGCATTAATTGAACTGTTAGAAAATAATATTGATGTAAGAATTAAAACCAACGTTGAAGTGTATCGTATCCCAGAAGAAATTAATCAACCGCTCATTACTCAACTATTAGAAAGCCGAGGTTACAAAGCCTATTATCATAACATGTTTGGTGATTCAAACTCCAAAAACAATGACGAGGAAAACAAAGCAAAAGACGAAGAAGAAACAGACTCAGAAGACATAAAAATTTCCTTAAACTTTGAGAGACAATCAAAATTCCTCCCACCCTTAGAACGACCAAAACTAGCAAGAGCCAATTTGCTGAACGTAGGGTCTCGAGTAAAGCCTTACGATGTAAAAGTCATAGCGCTCACACTCATGCGAGCTGGAGTCAACTTAAAAAGCATCAAACCTTTCAGAAAAAAAACCAAGCGCAACAGCTTAATAGTAGAATTTGCCTGGAAAAAGCATCTATCCAGCAAACCACTTCTAACAGCAGAAAAAGTAATCAACAAGACTTCATTCAAACGCTAGGGTCTTACATTTCATACATAATCTGTGGTACAAATTAACAATGTCACTCTTCGATTAAGAGAACGACCCAATGAGGTTGCATTAGAAACCAAAAAGTCTGTTTCCCCTTTTCCACTAGAAACAGTAGCTGAACCAGAGATACTGTACCTATTAAAATAACGCTCCATATTGTTCGCTCGATGCTTGGATAGATCTTGGTTATACTCTTTCGTATCCCAAGAATCTGTATGTCCAATAAATTCGACTCTAACATATCTATACTGTTTCAATCTTGCTATTAAACGATCCATAACGGGATAAAAATCAGGGTTCACATGCTCATGGCCAATTTCATAATAATTTCTTCCGGGCATATGAACTAACAAAGTATCCCTTCTTCTCTGTACATCAATCCAATCTCCAGCAAAATCTCTACGCAAGTCTTGTTCTATTTTAACAAGCAAGTCCCAATTAACACTTTCAATTTCGGAACATCTTTTATTATCAGTATACTTGGGAAGCTTACTCTTAGACAAAGGCCTATCTAACTTACCCACTGCTAAAACATGGTAAATAGAAGTGACCAAACCCTCACTAGCAAAATCTTTTCTACTGTCGTATTCGCCATTATAAGAATCAGCATATTGAATCTGGCAAGACGATAAAAAACAGCACAGCAAAAAAAACAAAAAGATAGCAATTTTTTGAACCTGGTACACAGACACCCTCCAAAAATATTAATTAATCAATTTATAAAATATGCCACAATTGTAAAATTATATGAATATTGTTTTAATTTATGTTAACCTGGACCCATCAAAAATACTACATAAGAAAAAATAATTTCATTACAAAAGAAAAGCGTCATAAAAAAACTAACTAAAAATTATAAATAAATCAAAAAAACAAATCGCAAAGGAACATGTCATGATTAAGAAAACATTAACTGCAATCGCACTTTATCTAAGCACAACACAGTTCATTTATGCAGATGCCCCTATAGCTAATATTGGCGGAGATGTTGTCAACGAAATCGCCTTAAGAGGCGCTATTTTAAATGCCGGTCTTAGCGTTGGCGGCCTGAAAGGTGGTGACGTTGAAATGGAAGTTAGTGTTGGTACTGTACATGGAAACTCTGTAATTTCTGGAAGTCTCACCAACCAAATTTTAATTGACGGCCTCTTAGGGGGAATATCTATTGTCAACGCAGGTCTTTCTTGGCAGGGTACTTTGTGCGTTAAAACATCTGTTGGGTCAATCGGTGCAAGCACTTGCACTTACGACGAACAATAAAAACTGACGAACCCTTAGAACATGACCGTACAAACCACTAAAAAAAAGCTAAAGCAATGCTTAAAGTTGTTCAGCTTGTGTTACTTGACTAGCATCAATCTTACCAGCATAGCGGAAGCACCTTCAATCAATGGGAGAGTTGCCATCAATGTCACTGTTGAAAGCGTCTCAACCATTTCTTCAGCTGACAGTGGTGTTTCACAAGTAATTGTTGGTTCATTTCTAGAAGGGGAAGCAAACAGTTTTGAAGTACTGGTTGGAACAGGTAATCTATCGGCTATTGCTGATGCAGATAACAGCTGCAGTCAAATAATCATTGGATCTGTAGTAGGCAGCACAGCATGCAATCCAACACAATAGATATAGGGTTCAAAAAATGTTTTTAAAGTTTCATCCAAAATTTCTATTGATATTAGCAACTCTCCCTAATATCAACTTTGGTGAAATTCAAAGCCAAGCATTTTCTGGGCTTAACCACTTTATACCTATACACGCCCGAACACCTTTATATAAATTACAAGCACAAAAAAACCGATATGCCGCAGAAACGGCGGATAAAAGCGAAAAACCACCTTTCGATCTCGGCATGCCGCAGGTATTTAACAATTGCTCCATAAACATAGGTAACGTTGTTCCAGGGCAGTTCGGTAGCGATCAATTTAATGACGTTGAAACTACAGTATTTATTGACGGGGATGTTGTCAATGCAAGCGACTGCGGAAGTTAAATATAAAATGACAAAAAAAGTAGCATTAATTACACTGTTCATCACAAGCCAGCTCAGCGGCTGTGCTAATTTTCTATTGGGAAATAAAACATTCAACAGAAACCCTATAGAAAATCCTGTGGTTAACGTAACAAATTTCTCAAACTCTTTAGCCTGTATGGATAATCTATTAATACAATACGATATTCCAACCATTACTATTACAGCACAAGACATTCCAAATATGACAGGAGAAGGAGAACAATTAGTTGGTGGCAAAGAAATGCTCATCACATCCATGTCTAAAATAGGCAGCAAAAGCCAGCGTATTCGTTTTGTTTCTTATGGCACTGATTTAAGAGATATTATCCTATTACACAAAGCACACGATGCAAAAGAAAATTTCATTACGCCCGATTATTTTATCAGAGGCGGTATCACTCAGCTTGATAAAAATGTCATATCCTCACGCTTCGGCACAGCCTTAAACAGCGAAGATTGGAATGCAGCATTCACAGGCGGACAAGGCATTTCATATGCAGCACTTGATTTAAATGTCGGGCAGGTCAGTTCTTTACAAATGATACCAGGCGTCACATCGAATAATGTATTAGCCGTTTATGACAAAGGTGCCGGTACAGATTTAGGAGGCCGCATTAATTCAGTGGGTACTTTCTTTGATTTTGGTCTAGATCGGCGTGATGGCCTTGGCCAAGCCATTCGTAATTTAGTAGACCTTGGACTGATAGAATTAATAGGAAAATTATTAGACATACCTTATATGACATGCCTACCTCTAGATTATGAAAATCCTGAAGTCTTAGCCAAAATTAGAGAAGAATACGTTCGCTACAGCAAAGATCGCCATAAACTCATCAAGAGTATACAAATGCGGTTAAAACAATTTAATTACTATCATGGAGCCACTCACGGAATATTGGATCGGAAAACTTATTTAGCGTTAGAGTATTATCGGAATCTATACAGCTTAAATAGTTTTAATAACGGCACTCAATCGATTGATTTCAAACTCTACAAAGAAATCATGTATGGCAATAAGTATGCTTGGGATTTCGACTCTGTCACCTATCCTCGTTTTACAGAACTGCCTGAGGAATTTATCGAACCTGAATTAAAGTACAACTCTATCAGGGCAGAGCAAAAACTCGAACAAAGGTACAAAAACTTACAGCAAAACAAAGCAAAAGACATACAAAATTCTAAACAGCAATTGAAGCCCAATCAAAGTAAACACCTAGCTGTACCACGTTGGGACCCAAGAGTATCACAGGGACGATTTAAACCATATCAATAGAGACCAGACAATACGAATAACTTTCTACCAAACTGGCACAACAGCTGACAAATATCCAACATAGGTTACAACAGCTGTCCTATGGGCTACTATAGCTGCTTGCTCAGCAAAAGTTCGCGTTTGTTCAGCCACAATCACTGAAGTATAATCAATTTCACCTGACTGAAATAAAGCATAAGAAGACTCAGCAGCCACCTTCGCACTTTCAGCAGCCAACTTTCTTTGCTCATAAATTTGTCGTGTTTTCACCACAGACACTACAGATGAATCCAGCTCTGCTAGAGCCCTAGCAATCGTCTCCTCATAACTAATATGAGCTTCTTTCAATCGAGCAGACTGTGAATCAACAGCTGCCAGCAAACGCCCTCGACCCAATATAGGGACCGCTAAATTAGAAAATACACGCCCAACAACATCACTTAAATCAGGCCATTTACCCAATCGCTCTCCTTGCTTAAACACATTAACACCTACGCTAAAAGATGGGTACAATGAAGCTTTCGCTGCATTTAGTTCAAAAGCAACTGCAAGCAATCGCAATTCTACTGCTCGAATATCAGGACGGTGATGAATTAATTGCGATACGTTCGGCAAAGGCACATCATCCACCAAAACCGGCAGCTGTCTAGGCTCATGCACTAATGCTCTCGTTTCAATCAAGTTGAGACCCAGCAACAACGCAAGCGCATTAGTCAAACGCACCATTTCAATTTCCTGCACGTAAGCGTCTGCTTTTGACTCATACAGTTGATTATCAGTTCTACTCTTATCCAATGCCGTAGCGTAACCTTTTTGCAACAAGCGCTCTATCCTTTCTACATGCTGTTCTCGACGCTGCACACTTTGTTGAGCCAGGAGTAAGCGCTGCTGAGCTGCACGCAATTCAACATAAGTACCAACAACCTGCTGCACCACCAAACGTTGCACATCTCTTAATAAAGCAGCCGTCGAAACCACATCAGCACGGGACGAGGCAACCAGCGAACGTGCTCGTCCTGAAACATCAACTTGCCATTGCATCAGTGCACTCACACCAAACCTGTGGCTTAAGGTATCCCCAGCAAAATCATTACGCTCAACATCAAAGTCCGTCACCGAAGCATCTATACCCAACTCAACCGAAGGCAACAAATCCGCATTTGAAGCACGTAACTGACTTTTCGCTGCCTCTAAATTTGCTAAGGCCGTACGAACTTGATAAGCTTGCTCAAGAGCCACATCAACCAGTTGCTGCAGAACGGGATCTGCAAACGATAACCACCATCGCTGTGCTGCTTCGGTTTCAAAAGGCTGATTTTTTAAATACTCCTGCATTTGCTTCACAGCAGGCAAAGATAATTCTTGCTCACTTTTCACCTGCTGAACAATTAATGGGCCGTTTGATTTTATCGCACAAGCATTCAAATCCAAAACGCAGGCAAACAAAAGCAAATTAAAAGTTTTCACCCTAAGATTAAAAAGAAATTTCATGAGCGTATCATACCGTTTGGCCATGCTAACTTCCAGGTAAAACAGATACTATAACAGGATATTGCACAGCTTCTGTCTTCATCGCATTTAGAAAAAAATCTGCGGTTTTATATTGCAATCGCTTTTGCCAAATAAATTTAACTATAGAAAGCGCAAGACTCACCTCTATTTCTGTTTAGCACGGATCTTCGCTGAATGTGACTACAGCAGCTAGTTCAGGCGGCACACACGAAAAGACATTTTTATTTTTCAAGTTTGCCTTTAATAGAAGAGCTCTTTTTTCATTGCTGGCTTTTGGGATTTGAGCTAATTTAATTTTTGTGTTTCTTGGAATCTGAAATCTAGGAAGCAAATAAATCTGGCGTCGGCCAGAATGCATACTGGTATGTTGGACATGGCCATAATATTTGAAAGCATATTGTATGAAATCACGATCATCTGGGTAAGCATGTACTTCTTGATAGTTCAATAAGCATATACACAATACTGGTAATAATGAAGAGATAATAGATAGCACTCTCTTTGACATGTCAATTATTTCTCTCATAGATTGAACCTAACTTAATACATAGTCTTATGATTACTTCAAAATTTGAAACAGGAGATGCTAACACGCTGTTACAAAAAAAGCAAAAAATAATAAATTAAGTCACAATTCATTAACAAAATAAAAATTGTGTATGTGAATGTCAGCTTACTTTACATAGCGTATCCTCCCGATAGCACCTTGTATCCATACATTACTGAAAAATAACATAGCTACTTTTGTCGGTATGAAATTTGCGTTAATGAGCGCCAGCTTTCATTTTGCAATTTTTTACATTACTTTATGAAGCCATAAAAAATTAAACAGTGACAATTACATATTGAAGAGGTAAAAAAATGAAATTTCGCAAAGATATTTTTATAAAAAAATCAAAAATATTAACATTATTATATGTGATAATATTTGTCTCTAATGCTCGCGCAGTGAGTATTAATGAAATATTAATTAATGCTCCAGGTGCTGATAACGGCAAAGAATTTATTGAACTCTCTGGTGCTGCTGGTGAATCTCTTAATGGCCTTTCTATCGTATTAATAGAAGGTGATGGTAATAGTGCGGGTAAAATTGACCGATATCACACTTTTGATTCCACTGATACCTTGGGTGACAATGGATTATTGTTGCTACGTGATACGACTGCGGTTTTAAACCCTATACCCGAACCCGCTACAACAGTGATTGTAGAGCCTGAACCCCAAACTCTTTTTACGAATGACCTTGAAAACGGAACCATTACTTTTCTTTTAGTAAAAGATTTTTTTGGTGCTTTAGGCGATGATCTTGATACAAACAATGATGGAGTACTTGATGCATTACTACCATGGACGTCAGTGATAGAAACTATTGCATGGGTTGATGGCGGTGCAAATGATCTTGCGTATGGGTCTCAGCTGGGCGGAGTGGATATTGATCCTAATGGCTTTATTCCCGATGCATATGTGTCTGGAATGAATGGGAATGCCTATGTAATGGATGTACACGGTGCAGGTCAAGGACCTTATACTGCTAATCCTAATAACATTTCTAATCACTTAGGTGTAACGGTTTCACTTGACCCCAATTTCATGTTGACACCTGGTGGTACAAATCGATCAGTGATTAAACCTTCATCGATATCTGAGCCTTCTGCTTTGATATTAGCTTTAATAGGCTTAGCTGTAGGATTTATCAATAAAGCCGTTAAAATATGTCAAAATTATAAAATAATATGAGGCAAATAGCGCGATAAGTCTTGAGTAATCGGATTATAATCTTCGCGTATTGAAATGCCTGCGGCTTTATCATTAACAAGCCAAGAACCAACTAAAGTATGGTTAGGTCCAAACTGAGGCAGAGGGTGATAAGCTTGATAAATATAGCCCTCTTCTCCATAAGGGCCTTGGACATTTTTGTGTGCTTTACCATCTTTGTAGAACGTGATGTTAGCACCTTCTCGTGAGTAAAGAGGTTTTTTGACATAGTTTTTTAGACTTGACTTACACAAATCTTCTTCAAAATAAGCAGGTAAAAGATTAGGGTGATTAGGAAAAAGATGCCACAGCATGGCTAATAAAGCTTTATTGGACAGTACCCCTTTCCAAAGAGGCTCCAGCCAGCTAACATTATTAATATCGAGGTAACGTCCATAGTCTTCCCTCAGCATGAATTCCCAAGGATAGAGTTTAAAAATCCAAGTGATCGCTTGATTGTTTAAATCGGTAAACACATCACCTTCACCATGCCCGATGTCTTCGACATATATGAATCGTGACGGAATCTCTGCCTCGCAAGCGCAGTCCATGAGATATTGTACAGTGCCACGATCTTCTTCAGAGTTTTTACAGCAGCTAAAATATAAAATTTCTTGCGGATGCTTTTCAGCAATACACTGTAGTCGTGCAATCAATTTTTCTTGTAATGAATTAAATTGATCTGTTTTTTTAGGGAATTCACTTTGCTCAATTTTATTCTCTAACCATAACCATTGCCAAAAACCTGTTTCGTACAAACTGGTGGGTGTATCAGCATTATTTTCATAGAGCTTAGCAACTCCAATGCCGCTATAACAAAGATCTAACCTGGAATAAAGGCTAGGCTCTTTAGCGAGCCAAGAGGCTCTGGTATTGTCCCAGTGCTCTGCAGGGATTTTGAATTTGCAGAGCAACTCTTCATCATTTACAACTTTTTCGACAACAAACAAACACATTTGATGAAGCTCTTCGGTTGGCGCTTCCAAATCTTTTTCAATTTGTTTCAAACTGAATTGATAATACGCGCTTTCATCCCAATAAGGATGTCCATAGAGCGTATGGAATCTAAAGCCATATTCTTCGGCCAATGCTTTCCAGTTCAGACGAGGACTACAGGTTTTTCGCAACACTAAAGAAATAAACGCTCAGTCAGCCACCCCAACCACCTCTAGAACTGCCCCACTTGGACTTGGCGCTAGCAATCGAACCGAAACCACCTCGAGAAAGTGTTTTGGCGATGACTGGTTTGCGTTTGAATGTGTCTGTTCGGGTACGAATATTTTTTTGCATGCGGTTACCATAGGAACGACCATCTGCCGTGATCCAACGATCTCGGTAGGGAGAGCGATAAGAATAGGAAGTAAACATAGGTTGGTAATGGCCAAACCCAGGGCCATCCAAAGCTCGACCCAATAAAAACCCTGCCATAGCTGGCATGAACCAACTTGACCCTGAACTCCCTTGATAAGAGGTACAGTTGTTTCGACCAAACATCTCTTCACAATCGTTACGATTTTCGAATTTAGGTGCTGTTTTAACTGCTTCTGCCTGAGCATTTGCAAAAGCTGTTTTACACTCTTCTTGCATCCCTGGATTTTTCTCCATACAATCAAACTCATCTCGATAAACTTGAGTTTGCTCAGTACTGCTACAAGATGTGAGTAGCAATGTACTCACCAGTAGGCTCAGTGGTTTAAGCTGCTGCCTTCGAGTTTTTTTACGCATATTATTGAGGCTTATGTGTTTAGTTCGTTTCATGAATTTTACCCTCACCCACTACTAATATGTCATACAAGCAGCATTGAGTATACCAACTGCTATTGAGATGCCCCCTAATATGATACCAGCAGAGACTTCTTGGTCATGAATACGCTGGACAATTTTAGGCATAAAAATAAACCTGACGATAGCAAATGCGACAACTTGCGCCAAAAGAGCGACCACACCCCAGATGACAAAATCTATAATGGAGACGGAATTAGAAGCAGCCCCAGCAAGCGCTAAACTAAAACCAATCACCGCACCAACAAGCCCCCAAGCGGCCGCGATGTTTTGTTCATCTTTTACCAATTTCCATTCATCATGTGGAGTCACAAAGGTATAAGCCAACTTAAATAGGAGCAAGAGCCCCAACCCGATAGCAAAGTACAACCCGAAATCGGCAAGTCCATACAAAGAATCTACAGCTGTTTCCATAGTATAGCATCCTTAGAACATTATTTAATCACTAAAATCTCACTTAAGTGCATATTGAATTCAATACTGATAACAAAGCATCTGGCTAATCAATTGTCAATATTAAAAGCAAAATTACAGCCACTCCCGCTAGACTATAGGGGCCTGGAATTGACCTGACAGAAGTTTCTGCTCATAAAGCGACCACATTTTCTTTAGGTGTCGTTATCTAAAATCGCATCACTTTTCCAAAACGCATCTTCTACTTCACGCACCTTTTTAATTAACTCTACACAATTTCTGCCGATGAACTTTATCAATCTGTTCAGTTGGAGAAAAAAATGGAGAACTGACCAAGATATACAAACCTTAAGAAAAAGTCTACCTAATCACATCATGATTGATTCATGAATAATTTGAAATACAACAACACATACAGGTACACTTAAAATTAAGAGACTTTAAAATAACCAATAGGCCAATAAAAACTATGCAAACAAGCAATACAGCACTGAAATTTCTAATAAAAGAATCAACTGACCTGTTACAAAAAGGGAATTTTTTCACCGCAGGCAGCAAAATCAGTTCTCATTTGCACTTTCAACCCACAAACCTTCAAATACTTTTCATCAAAATAGCTAAACTTTTCCCTGTTACCTCTATAAAATTTATCAATACAGACAAACAAATAAATACTGAACATCCTCACTTCAAAGCTTTTACAAAAGGCTTTGAAGAATTCAAAATTAATCTAAGCCATTCTATAAAAATTTACGACCAGTATTTTTTTGGATCTATTTTTGCCAATCAACATTTCCAGCAAATTCAGCAAACAGATTACAAATCTGCGTTACAAAAAATACTGAATGATTCGCTAACACATGCCAAATGATGACACCGCCCCAACCAAACAATTGCTGTATTTATCAACATTAGGCCTTATTGGTAAAAGCATCAGCATCGTGTTAGCAGCACTGATCAGTCGCCAATTTGGACCTTGGGGTATAGGTAGTTTCAACATCACAATCAGCTTATTGGCTTTTTTTGGTATGTTAGGCCGATTCGGCCTTGGCACTTCGTTCATTTTTTATGCAAGCAAACCTTTTGCAGAGACTGACTTAACCTTTGTTTTTCAGCTATACACACGGTGTTTAAAAATAATCTTTATACTTGGCGCAATTATCTCCACTTTTTTCTTTTTATTCACAGACCCTTTAACGCAATTATTTTTTAAACACCCTAATGAAAAAAAAATTATTAAGTTAATTGCTTGGATTTTCCTCGCAAATCTTCTACATCTTTTCAATTACTGTGTACTCAAAGCACTTAATGCTGTATACAGCGCTTTTTTACTGGAAACGCTTCTTATCCCTTTAGCTACTTTATGCCTATGCTTAACACACCTCCAAGTTCAGCAAACATTAGACTTTTATACTCTCTTATTATATTTTACCGGATCTATAACTCTATTGGCTCTATTATCGACAATACTGATCGTTAAAAAAATTCAATCTAAAATTCCCGCAAAAACACTCATGCCTAAACAATTAATACCAAGGTCTTTTCGGCACATGTTAATTGACCTTTTGTCTTATCTTGGCTTTGTATCATCGAGCCTATTATGGGTATTATATTTAGACAATCATGCTATCGGTTTAATCGGTGCTTGCAGCACTATTTTTGGTTTTATTACTATCTTTATTTCTTCTATGAACTGCATTAGCTACAGACAATATGCTGAATCTTTTAATGCTAAAAAATATCAAACACTGTATAAACAAGTAAAAAAAAACAGTTTTTTATTACGTGCTTTTTTACTACCTATTTCAACTTTGATTTTTTTATTCCCAGAAATAACCCTCAGCTTATTTGGCCCTGAATTTTTACAAGCAAAAGTATGTCTACAATTTTTTTGTGCTGCTTTATTTGTTTTAATTTGGAACAGCCAGTTTAGCTCTTTACTATTAATGACAGGTCATGAAAAAGACATGCTTCATATTACTTTATGGACAAGTTTACTCAGTATCTTCTTAAATCTAACGATTATAAAAATAGGTACTGTTGAAATTGCCACTCTAATCTTTTGTGCAGGAATTATTATACACAGTATATGGAGCATGCTATTGGCGCACAAACGATTGAACTTAGATTCATACAACGACTTAAATTTCACTTAGGAACGAACACGAAATAAATTCCTATGCATCAAGCGCCAAAATAATATTGTCCAAAATATCACTTGTATTCGCATGACAATTATCTATCTGCACATGAAAAACAAATAAAGATTATATACAGAAAGTCGTGTATCTGTTACATGCCATGATCTTCGATAAATAGAAAAATCAAACAGGCTCTAGCGCTTTGGAATTATACGGATAAAGCAGATTCAACATAACAATCAAAGCTGCTGAAAATTCTGTCAACTCACCTCGCTTAGATGTTTCTGATAACACATTAACGACCCCCTCAACTGTCAACACCACTACTAAGTACCCTATCCATTGGTAACGCTGTGGAATAGGAATGGCCCACGCATCAATAAACAGGCGAACACGGTCGGACCTGTGATAAAGCGGCGTCAAAACCAACAAATAAAATGAAAAAATCAAAGCCAACATTTTACCAAAAACCAACTTGTTCACCTTGGTCTCTCCCAGCATCAAATTATGCAAATTTGTTTCACCCTGCGAATTATATTTTTGGAAAAATGCACCACTTTCAATTTGAAATAAACGTTGCCCCCAAGAGATTTCTTCCCCTGCACCAAAACAAAACAACAAAGCAATTAAAACCAACACAACTCTCTGCATCCCACTAAAACGAACAAAACCAACATACAAGCGTTTCACGGTAACAGCAAACACCGTAGCCAACGCCATCACCGTCAACCACTCTAAAACACCATCTTCTAATGTATAAATAGTATCAAAATAAGGTTGATTAACTACAGACAATATAACCCCCAAACCCAAAAAAATACCACCATAAATCAACACAACTTTCTCTAATACAGTCACTACTCAATCACCTCACGCCGTTTTTTATAGTGAGCCCATAAACTTCGAGCAATATACATATGGGCTACAATAAAAGCAAAAGGGTCAATAATATAATCCCACAGATTTGGACTCTCACCGAATTGGTAAGCATAAGCAAATAAAGCCGTTGTCAGCCAAAGTGGCACAATAAGCGTTCTGGTAAACCACCAGGCAAGCAACAACCCCCCTGCCAATACCAAAGCCACCCATGGCTCATACCCCAAGGCATAGGAATCCATGTAAGTTAACCCCAAAGCCAAAGGGTATAAACTATAGCCAAAAAAAACAACAGCCCAAGAAAAAGTGTAAACGGTTCGCTTTTGCAGCTGCCGGTTACTTAACTCCCTTGCTAAATACAATAAGCTGAAACCCACCAGAGCCCAACTCGGCTCACTCAACAATCCCCGCAAATGATAAAATACACTGGCATTCGCAATCGATACTGTAAAAACAAGCCCCATACAAACCATGCACAAGCACAAACGAAGGTTCAACTGGCTAATAGAACACAATAATGCCCAACAACAAGCAAACAATACAGGCAACCAAGTCACATACACATACCAAAGTATATCCACGAAATTTATCGTTCCTCTCTCTGTAACTGATGGCGTACGACCTGTTGCCGTAACCAAGCCTCATTAAACTCTACATGCTTAATGTTTCTTCGATTATAAGAGTACATCACGTGTATCGAGCCCTCATCGTCTTGCAACAAAACTGGATAAGAAAAACGATCAAGCTCATTTTCCGTACGCTCAAAGTCGTACAACCAAAACCACCGTTCAAGAGAGCCCTCAGCCAATGCAGAACCCTCAGCAAAAGACAAAGATAAAACATTACGATGAGTCAGAGAATTATTGTAAACCATCAACAACTCTTGACTGTTCAACCGCACTGCTGCTACGGCCGCATTCGGATTAGGTAATGCAAGCTTAGTTGGCTTAGAAAAATGAACACCCGCATCTTGTGTGGCAACATACAATATTCTGTTAGGCTCAATACCGGCAAAACGCATATACACCACCGCCTCTTGCTCATTCAAAGGCAACAATACAGGCTGCAAAGCATCTCTCCCCCAAGTAAGGCGCTTCTTAGTCAGCACTTGGCCCTGATCACTTAGCAGCAACAATTCAGCAAACTTACCCATAAACTCATGATACACAGGCAATACTATATTGCCATTTTGCACCATAACAGGATGGTTTTTAACCAGCGTGCTGATATTTAAAAAAGGTGTCGTTACCAAGCGCTGAATGGGGCCAAAGCTTTGGCCTCCATCATCCGAGACCATATAATTAACAGCACTGCCGGCCCATCCCCCTACAGAAACAGTGACAAAAAACAACCAAATCCTCTGCTCAGCATCAGTAAACGCCACAGGGTTACCCAACTTTTTAATAAAACGTTGTAGTTGGACTTGTACTCTTTGAGTTGTCAACAGTTGCTTAGGTTCACTCCACTGATCCTCACCCAACCGATACTTTGCTGTATAAATAGCAACGTCTCTGGCGCCTTCACGGCTGCCCCCATACCAATAAGCATATAGCTCTTTCGTAGCAGACATCCAGGCCAAAGTAGCACTGTGCACCAGTGGCTGACCAGCCGCGCCTATCATACGCTCTAAATACTTTGGCTCCTCCTTATGCAAACCCGATCTCTGTTTTGATGAAGGCAAAGACGTAACCTGATAACTCGCATAAAGACCCTCAGTCGACCAATGCGCCACATCCACAAACCCAAACACACTGGCTATGACCCACAAACACCCTAAAGCCCTAAGACTCATAAATTTTTGCGTACTTAATACGATTGCAAACTCCTCTTCTCAACTTCTTAACAGTAAACTACAAAAAAAGTGCCGATTATATCACCATGACACGCCATTGTTATAGCCTGAAAGCATACCCATTGACTTAATTCTTACAACGTGACTTCTAACCTTTAACTAGTTATCATAAAACCCCTATTTACAAAGCATAAATCAACCAATGCTGATTACGGAATAATCAATATGATGATCGATCAAGCCACTTCTCAACAAAACTCCTTTGCCCAACTTTTTAAAATCCGCACTCTAGCACTCACTTTACTTTTCTTGATCACAGGCTGTAGTGAAGAAGAAAACACACAAAGCCAAGCTCAACATCACATTCACTTAGCTCAATCTTACCTCAGCCAAGGACAGTTTCAGGCCAGTATTATTGAAGCTAAAAATGCTTTACAAAAAGACCCCACTGACCTCAAAGCTATGGAAACTCTGGGTGATATTTTTCAAACCATGAGCAGCCATAAACAGGCTCAGCAGCATTATGACAATGTGCTGAAAAAGAAACCAAACGACACTACAGTGTTTTTAAAGTGGGCAGAATCAATGCTACTATCCAATCACATTGACGATGTTGAACAAGCTTTGGATCAACAACCTAGTACCTTCAAAACCAGTGAGGCGGCTAAGCTCTTACAAGCCAAAATAACTCAAGGTAAACAAAATAACGAAACCGCCTTACGCCTTTATCAAGCCATTCTTGATCAACACCCTGAAAATTCGCAAGCCTGGCTAGGTAAAGCCGAAATTGCTTTTAGCCAAAAAAAGCTTCGTGAAGCCGATAAATATTTAATGACAGCCGCAGAACACGACTCTGAAAATATCAATATTATGCTACTGCAAGCACGCATAGACACGCTTAAAGAAAACTGGCCCGATGCAGAACAACACTATTCAGACATACTCTTACAAGTAGGACATTATGATGTTATTACAGCACATAAGTACATAGCCCTTGAAGGCATCGTCAACGCACTCATTGCCCAAGGCAAATCAGAAGACGCCATCCGTTTTTCCAAGACACTCAATGAAACGCCACAAAAACGCATCATTTCTCAATATGCTGAGGCCATCAATCGTTATAAATCAGGTGAAGCTACTGAAGCGGTGGCGCAACTAGAAGAGCTGCTGGCCTTAACCCCAAACAACCCAACTATCACAGCTGCATTGGGCATGATCAAACTCACACAAGGTGATTATGAAAACGCAGAAATACTGCTAGAGTCTTCAGCAGGCACAGACTATGTCGCCGAAAATTCAGCAAAACTCCTAGCAATCACTTATCTTAAATCAGGAAAATCAGAACAAGCAATCACTCATTTAAAAGAAATTCTCGAAAAACAACCAGACGACTTGGATGTGCAGGCTATGTTGGCAACCGCACACGTTCAATCAGGAAAATACGAAGACGCAGAATCTCTTCTAACTAAGACCTTGACAAAAGACCCAAATCACCGACAAGCTTTAAACGCCTTAGCCTTTATTCAAATAAAAGGCAAACACTATCAACAAGCCAAAGACAACTACTTAAAAATAGCTTTAGAGAATCCCAATGACGTACGTGCACTTCAAGGTATTATTCAAGTTGAGCACCTACTGAAAACAGATTCCCCTTCAGCTCTACAAGAAGTTATAAAAAAACACCCCAAAGTCTTGCAACCACGTGTGAGCCATATTGCAGCATTAATTTTAAAAAATCAATTTCAACAAGCCATCTCAAATGCACAAAAAGTATATCAACAGTTTCCAAAGGAAGAAAAAACCACTAAAGCTCTTACAGCGGCCTACTTTGCCCAAACCCAAGTTTATGCCAGCCAAAAAAACTGGAGTCAAGCAATGGACACACTAAAACAGGCGCTAAGTTATGATGAAAATAACCTAAAAATGCTGGTTTACAAATCTAAGCTAGCCTACAAAATAGGTGGTGAACAAGCCAGTGAACAAGCCATTTCTAATATTATCAAAGCACACCCTAACTCTGGAGTAGGGCAAACTTTACTAGGAGATTTAAAACTTCAAGGGAAACATTTACCTGAAGCCATCACCGCCTACAAAGCAGCTTGGGATCTGTCAAAAAATCACACTTTGGGCCTAAGATTGTTTAATGCACAACTAGAACACGGCACCAAAAGCCACGCCAGCTTAAAACATCTAGAAACCTGGGTCGAAACTGAACCAGAAAACGCCAATGCCAAATTAGCTCTAGCTTTAGCTTACCAGCGTGTTGGTATTAAAGGGTCAGCCATACATATGTACGAACAACTAGTAGAACAAAAAATAAAATCAGCTTTAGTTTATAATAATTTAGCCTGGTTATACTTTGAAAAATCAGATAATAAAGCACTGGACACGGCAGAAAAAGCTTACAAACTAGCACCAGAAGACCCCAACATACTCGATACCTATGGCTGGATTCTCTTTAAAAATGGCTATCATGAAGAGGCCATCCCTCACTTGAAAAAAGCACTTGAAAAAGCCCCCAACCATCCAGAAATTAAAAAACATTACGAGCAAGCATCAAAAACACAAAAAACCGCCTTGACTCAACAATGAAAAGGATAGAACTTACTTTACCGGTGCCAACACTGGCACCGGCACATTCAACACTTTCTTTAAAAATTGACTATTAACACTAACACATGGAACATCTCGTCGGTTTAATCAGTCACTTTGCCGGTGGTTTCCTTTATATGGCATTGGTTGGCATCATGCTTTGGCCGCTTAAAAGCAAACCATTGCCTGAGAAGCCCATACTCATCGCTGTCACTACGACAGGCATCTGGGGCATCGTCACTGCTTGTATTTTCTTATTACCCCAGCACACTCAACACTCACAACTATTAACACTGTCACAATCCTTTGAAGCATTACGCAACTGTTTCTGGCTAATAGCCCTATCGGGTTTACTGCGCCCCATCACCACAGATGCAAAAAGCCCGATCAGGCGCTGGCTCCGATTTGGCTTCATTCTTATTGCAATACAAACACTGATTGTATTACTCCAATGGTTCACCACTCAAAATCATCCAATATTCTGGTGGAATCACAAAGCTCTAGCCTTTTCATTACTACTCACCGCAATAACCTTTCTCGTGTTAATAGAGCAAGTAATACGTAATGCAGACCCTGCAGAAGTATGGCATATTAAGTTTTTTTGCTTAGGTCTGGGCGCGCTGTATTCTTACGATTTCTTACTGTATTCTTACACCGTTTTATCTAACGAGCTCCAAAACAATTGGTGGCAAGCCAGGGGTGCCGTTTACTCACTGGTTATTCCTTTGTTTTACATTTCATTTTCTAGAAGAAAGTATCGCAATCAAACCTTAGCGCTATCACACAAAATCGTCTTTCACACCAGCATTTTACTTATCGCCAGTTTATATTTAATACTGATGGCTTTAGCTGGTTACTATTTCAAACTATTTGGTGGTTCATGGGGTCAATTCTTACAAATACTGTTCTTAGCAAGCAGCACAATTTTTCTCTTCTGCTTGTTATTCTCAGGCAAAGTGAGAGCAAAAGTATCAATCTTTCTCAATCGACATTTTCTGCCCTATCAATACGATTATCGTGAACAATGGCTAGAAGTCACCCACAGCTTAAGTGACGCTATTGACTTGTGGCAAATGTCACACCAAATCATCAAACTATTGGCCAACTGTGTTGAAAGCACTGGAGGCGCACTGTGGTATAAAAACGAGAAAGATCAATACGAACTAGCCTACAATACAATTTTTTCACTTCCCAAAATCATGCCCAGTTGTGATTTCTTGCAGCTGGTACAATATTGGCAAACAAGCGATCGAGTACTGAATTTACACGAGCAATCAGAACACTCCAACAATCACTTGCCCACATTACCTAATTGGCTGACAAAAAACGACAATGCTTGGTTATTAATTCCCCTGCCAGTACATAATCGTCTGAGCGGATTCGTCATCTTAGCCAAGCCCAGAGCCAAACTCCAACTCAACTGGGAGAATTACGACTTTATCAAAACCGTTGCCAGACAAGGTGCCGGACATTTGTATTTAGCCACTGCTTCTGAACAATTAGCACGCGCTCAGCGTTTTGATGCGGTACATCAAATGTCAGCTTTTTTTGTTCACGATCTTAAAACCATAATCAGCCAACTGTCTATGTTGACCCAAAATGCTCATAAGCACCTTGACAATCCTCATTTCATCCAAGATATGATACAAACCATTGAGCATACAATCACTAAAATGCAACGTATTTTAGGGCATCTAAAAGCCCCTGAAACTCAATTGAAAACAGAGATTATTGACCTTAAACCACTACTGACAGAGTTAATATCAGAACTCAAACACAAACAACCCATACCACAATTCAGCAATGAAGAAATACCACAAGCCTTTACCCAGGGCAACAGACAAGAATTAAAAACAGCCTTTCTGAATTTAATCATTAATGCCCAAGAAGCTGCCCACATCAACGGCACAGTCACCATCACCTTAAAACAATATAATCAAAGCAGCAACCTTATTACCATTACAGACTCTGGACACGGGATGAGCTCTGAATTCATTCAAACACAACTGTTTAAACCATTTTATAGCACTAAAGGTTTAACCGGCATGGGGCTTGGCATGTTCCAGGCCAAACAATATATACAACACTGCAACGGAGAACTCTTCGTTGAAAGTTTAGAAAATCAAGGAACCGTATTCAGCATCTTACTGCCTAGCAGCCCCCCTAATAAACACTTGCAAGAGAGCTCAACATGACCTTAGAAAAAAAACTACTGATCATCGAAGATGATCCTGGCCTACAAAATCAAATGAAATGGTGTTTTGATTCAAGCATTGAAGCTTTAACGGCACAAGATCAAAAGAGCGCCTTAGAACAATTAAGACGCTTTGAACCCCAAGTGGTCACCTTAGATCTAGGATTACCACCAGATCCAGGTGGCAGCAGTGCGGGCTTTGAACTGCTATCAGAATTACTCAAACTCAACCCTAACTTAAAAATTATTGTTATTACCGGGCAAGAAGACAAAACTAATGCCGTCAAAGCAATCAGCTTAGGCGCTGAAGATTTTTATCAAAAACCGATAGACTCAGAAATTTTATCATTTATAGTTGAAAGAGCTTTTCGTTTATTCGCTCTAGAGGATCAAAGTCGTTTTTATAAAAATCAATCTACTCCCGGCCTTTGTGGCATCATTGCCAGCAGTCCAAAGATGTTAGAGCTGTGCAAAACCATAGAAAAAATAGCACCCACTGATTTAACAGCACTGATTACAGGTGAAACCGGAACAGGAAAAGAGCTGATTGCAAAAGCTTTACACAACTTAAGTGAACGTAAAGATAAACCTTTTTGTGCAATCAATTGTGCTGCTATTCCAGAAAATCTTTTAGAAAGCGAGCTGTTTGGTTATGAAAAAGGGGCGTTTACTGGAGCGATCAAACAAAAAAAAGGGAAAGTAGAGTCTGCTCATGGAGGCACTTTATTTCTTGATGAAATAGGTGATATGCCCCTGGCTTTGCAAGCCAAACTACTAAGATTTTTGCAAGAACGCGTCATTGAACGTATTGGAGGCCATCAAGCCATTGCGGTTGATGTTCGTGTATTATGTGCAACCCATCGTAACATCAATACAATGATACTAGAAGAAACGTTTAGGGAAGATTTATTCTATAGGATTGGAGAAATCACCCTAGAAGTACCTGCTCTAAAAGATAGAGAAGGCGATGCCATGCTCTTAGCACACACTTTCTTAGAAAAGTACATAGCCAAGCTCAAACAAAAAGCAACGGGCTTTACAAAAGAAGCGATTTTAGCTATAGAACAACATCCATGGCGTGGCAATGTAAGAGAGCTTGAAAGCAAAGTCAAACGTGCAATTATCTTAGCAGACAAAAATCTCATTACCGCTAAAGACATGGGTTTAGAGACAAGTGAATCTCAACAGGCATTTAATCTTAGAGAGGTCAGAGAACGTGCCGAGCGTGATACTATACAAAAGGCGATCAACGGATGTAAAAACAACATAGCAGAAGCAGCTAGACTACTGGGTGTCACTCGCCCAACTTTATACAACCTGATGAACAAATACAACATGAGTCCTGATTGAAAACGAGAGCTTAGGCCTTGCAAGCCTCTTTGTAAGTATAGTTTTTGTCTAACACTAGACTCACTACATCTTCTTTGAGAGCTTACGACAGATTCACATTAAACTACAACAATTTTCTGGGACAAATTGATTGCTGAAAACAAAATAGTATCTTGCATGACTACATCACAGCAAGGTCTCACTCTTTCCGTCAGGCAATAAGTAATGAGTGCTGTGGTTTAGATCTCTATTTGCTTTGTGAAGGTTGGGCGCTAAATTGCTTTCCAGAGATGTGTTCACTTTCATCGGCCAGTAAATAGAGGTAAGTACCTAGGATTGCCTCGGGTTTTGGACAAGATAGAGGATTCTCAGCAGGGTAGGCCTGTCTTCGCATTTGTGTTCGTGTGCCACCAGGGTTAATAGAGTTCACTCGAATGTGACTGGTGTTGGCCCATTCGTTTGCCCATATTTGCATTAAGGCTTCAGTAGCACATTTGCTGATGCTATAGGCGCCCCAATAGGCTCTTGGTTCTCTACCTACAGAAGAAGAACTAAAAATGACGGACGTGGGCTTACTTTTTTGCATTAAAGGGGTCAATGCTTGTGTCAATGTGAAGCAACTGGTTGTGTTGACTTTCAATACTTGTTCCCACAGTGGTATTGGATACTGATCTAAAGGGGTGAGCTTGCCGAGAATGCTTGCGTTGTGTATTAACCCATTGAGTTGGCCGCATTGTGCTTCGATATGTCGGGCGAGTGTCTCAGCCTCTTCTGTATCCAGTTTGGCAAGATCAAGCGGAATAATCAGAGGCGTTGGTGCCTCTGTTGCTAAGATTTGATCGTAAAGCTGGTTGAGTTTATTTTCATTGCGTGCCAATAAAATCAATTCCCCTCCGAATTGAGCGATGGCTAAAGCTAAGGCATAGCCAATGCCCTGGCTAGCACCAGTGACTAAATATGTTCGTTTTGAAAAGGCGTTCTCAGTGGGTTTGAAATTGATATAGCAATTCATCTTTTAATATACTTGTTAGATTGTTTTTTTGAGAGCTTACAACAGGTTCACTTGATTTTTTTATTTTTAAGCCAAAATGGCCCATCCTGGACCACCTTTGGCTAAATCGACATCCATATCGAATAAAAAAAATCAGGTGAACCTGTCGTAAACTCTCGTTTTTTTCGATAACTTCTAGTAATAACTCGATTCCGTAGTTTTTTCTGCTTGACATGGCTTACCATTAAAATTTCAGTAAAAACGATCGAAAATAAAGCATTTTTAAGGAACATTTAGCTGCTTTATATGCGTTTTCCGATAAAATGGCAGGTATTCATTGTCAAGCAAAAAACTACGGAATCAAATTCTAAAGAAAAAGCATTCTGGCAAGAGCCCCTGTTATGATTTAACCGATTAAATAATAAAGTCAGATGTCTCATTTTAGTGAATTTAAATTTTATTTCAACCGTTAGAGTTAATGGGTTTATTGGATGATAAGACTCAGAGGTATGTCACCTTTTATAGTTGGTTATCGACTTGGCTTTGAAGCCCTGTTAGGATATTTGAAATTTTGATGGATGTATTGAGTGAGTTTAATCCAGTCAAGGAAAGCACAATGAACAATATAGGGTCAACACGTAGGCTTTGTCAAAACCCAGTTGATATCACTGGCTAACTTGAGCCATTTTTGATTATAATATTCAAATTTCACGGATGGTCCCGATCATGAAATGTCCTCTTTGCTCCTCGCAAAACAGTCATACGCGAGCATCATAAATATTGATAATACGCTGCTAACAAACCTTGTGTTGAAGTATCATAGCAAGAACGGTCGCCTTGCCCTATCTTGTCCTCAATACACGCTTTCTTTTTCTTTCCAGACCCGGTTAACTCTTGAAATATGTTATCAGCCAATTGTTTGCCCAACTCAACCCCCCACTGATCAAAACTAAAAATATTCCATACAGCTCCTTGTACAAAAATTTTATGCTCAAACATTGCAATAAGACTACCAAGGCATTTAGGTGTTAGCTGATCATATAAAATAGTCGTAGTAGGCTTATTACCTGAAAATACTTTAAAGGGAAGAATTTTTTCAATACGTTCCTTTGACAGGCCACTTACTTTAAGATGCTCATACACTTCTTCTTTTGTTCTACCATTCATCAAAGCTTGTGTCTGTGCAAAACAATTAGAAACCAAAGCTTTATGGTGAACACTATCCCCACATCTTGGCTTTGCTGCCACCAAAAATGTAGAGGGTATTAATTTAGTACCTTGATGTATCAATTGGAAAAAAGCATGCTGACCATTAGTGCCCGGCTCTCCCCATAAAATAGCTCCTGTTTGATAGGAAACTTGGTTGCCAGACCGATCAACACTTTTACCATTACTTTCCATACTCGCTTGTTGCAAATAAGCAGGCAACCTATGCAAGCTTTGATCATACGGAAAAATAGCTTCTGTTTCAGCTCCATAAAAATTGTTATACCAAATGCCAAGCAGCCCTAAAATGACAGGTATATTTCGATCAAAGGCTGCTGTTCTAAAATGCTCGTCAGCTTCAAAGGCACCTTGCAACAATTGAGCATAATACTCAAATCCAAGATAACAAGCGATCGGCAAACCAACAGCTGACCACAACGAGAATCGACCTCCAACAAAATCCCACAACGGATATATATTTTCTCGCGCTATCCCAAACTCAATTGCTTTCTGCTGATTAGAAGTCATTGCAACAAAGTGCTTAGAAACATAAGATTCATTTTTTGCTACACGCAAAAACCACTTTTTTGCCGTACCCGCGTTCATTAATGTCTCTGCGGTAGAAAAACTTTTTGAAGAAATCATAAAAAGCGTTGTATCTGGAGTCAGCTTATCTAAAGTATTTGCTATTACTTCACCATCCACATTAGAAATAAAGTAAATATTTATCCTATCACTGGCATAAAATTTTAAAGCCTCAGCAACCATAGCCGGCCCCAAATCGGAACCACCAATTCCTATGTTAACAATATTTTTTATAGGCTGATTAGAATAACCAAGCCAGAATCCATTTCGAATTTTCTCAGAAAAAACACGCATTCTCTCTAAAACGACTTGGATTTCTTGATGAATCACATTCAGATTCTGATTATTAATGCGTTTATTTCTCAGAGCCGTATGCAACACCGCTCTTTCTTCCGTTTCGTTAATTTTTTGGCCTTGAAACAGATCATCAATCAATTCACCCAAACCAATTTCCTGAGCCAAACTCACAAGCAGGCCAATGGTTTTTTGCTCACAAAAATTTTTTGAATAATCGATAAGTATATTATTAAATCGCAAAGAAAAATTCGAAAATCGATGTGCATCTCTTGCAAACAAATCTCTCAGTGCTAACTGACTAATAGACTGATAATGCTCTTTAAGCTTGACCCAACTTTTTGTCTTGGTAGGATTGACCTTTCTCAAAATTTCATCTCAATGGTAGTCAGTACAATTCAATTACTTTTTGCTGCCTGCAACTGCTTTTTTGACACGATAGACAAATAAGAAAAATTAAAACACATTTCATCGTCAGAACCAAAACCACCGTATACGACTTTCTGAGTTGGGTTAGTAAAATCACACTCTACACGCAAAGCCGCTTGCCCAAATGCATTTGCCGATAGCACTTTTGGAACCGTAAAAGTAAAATCACGCTGCCAATGCAAATTCCAATCAGGAATAGATAATAAGGTCTCTTGACGACCATATTGATCAATAAGACGAACCCTACCTGATACACCATAGCTATGCATATGTAAATTAGTTGAATGTATCTCTATCTGTCCAATCTCATCGAGGGGGATCTCTAATCGATGAGACAGGGCTTGAGCAACTTTGTCAAATTGTACACTGGTTTCATAATGGGCTTTTTGCCCTACCTGTACGCTCATGCTACCATTTTGCCGACCCAACAACCAAGGCCGATGAGTCAGCGCAACGTTCAACGCAGGTTTAGCCACCTGGTCTTTGACTTGAAATAACATCTCAGTATCTCGATCGGGCTCACCAGGAGCAAACCCTGAATAATAGTGCATTTGCACAATCAATAGCGCACCTGGACGCACTGGAATACCTGTATCTTTAGGAAACTTATACCCTTCCATCCCTGGCGCCCAATGAGCCAACCAATGGGTGTTTTCGTTTAACTTTTCCAAAAGACCAGGATGCTGAGATTCAAATGAATCTTTGGCCGGAGACATTGCCAAACGGTCTGGTATAGCTCCCCCAAAGCACGAGTATCCTTCTCCAGTCTCCTCAGCTGCCAGCTTTTTAAAATGCTCTGCTATTTCAGGTTGCACTAAAAAAATAACCAAATGATGAGCAACTCGTAAATTACCCGGTTTTGCTTGAAAGCCAGTAATATATGATTTTTCTTGTTGGGGCCAATCCACCAGAAAGCAACGATAATCATCTTTACGATTTTGATTGGGTAGATAGGAAACTTGTTTCAAAATAGGTAACCGAATATCTGGTTTGAAGCCATGCGTTAGTCCTTGCTTTTTCTTTTGCAGATTAAACGCTACTGCTTGCTGATGACCTTTTTGATAACCAGTTTCAGCCCATTTAGCAACGGCATCCACTTGGTACTGTGTTAACGAATAATCATCCGCATAATTTTGGTGGCCAGCTTCTGCTAACCATGGTGGCATACGTCGATTAACTATTGCATCAACAATAGCTGCTTTAAAAGAATAAGTGGCCTGCGTATTTTCAAAAGAAAAGGATACACCCTGCTCAGAATGACAAGCTATACATTTTTGCTCAATGATAGGACGGATATCATCATAATAAGTAGGAGCTGCTTGCACAATAGAACCAATTGGAGCAAACAAAATACTAACAGCAGCGCCTAGAAACAAGAGCAAATCATAGTAATCGTATTTCATCGTTACTTCGGCCTTTTTATCTGATCTTCAAGAGCTATTCTCAACCGTTGTAAGTCCATTGCATTCAAGTGCCCGGTATGTCTATATTTAAGTAAACCCTTACGCCCAAATACTAACAAAGTTGGAACACTTTTAACCTGAAAACGACTTGACAACTGTTGATCATAATCATAAAAAAAACGATCTGGGTGTTTTTGAAATAAGGCATGAGGCTGGATGTAATTGAATGCCTGCTTTTTATCTTTATCAATACTAACAGCATAATAATGAAGCTCTTTATGAGCTTGCGTTAAATTGTCTAAATCCCACATCACAGTGCTGCAACTATGACACCAACTGGCCCAAAATTGTAGCAATATTGGAGACTCTGTTGTCTGAGGCAGCTTAGGCAAAGGTGCGCCCAAACTACCCAGTGATAATACACGATATAGACTTTGATGATCCAACGGATGATTGACAAAAGATGGCGTCGCTTGCAGTAACGATGATGTAGTGATCAAACTGAAAAATAGGAAACTAAAGATCAAAAAACAGACCCTGAAAAAGTTAATATTCATAAAACAGTGAACAAAATCTTTTCAGTCACATCTTACGCCCATATATTCGAACCACTCTGCCTGACAACACACCCAAAAGAATAAAAAAACAAACAAAATTATTCATGAACTCGATCTTCAATACTAACAGCTTGTTATACCAATTTGCAAAATTGAGTCTAATGTGTCAGCCGCTCCCACTAGAATTAGTAGTAAGATACTAAATTCTGAACGATTTATCATGGCATTAGTGGTGGTTAGTATTTGAACTGTATTCGCTCTGGAGAATGCAATTTTTGTTCTGGAAATTGCTGACAAAATCTTATACTTTTCAATTGATTGTCTTTGATTCCCTGATTGAATTATCTTATTCTGAGCTATAGAAGCCGGTTTTATAACTCATAATTAAATGCTATAGTGAGTTATAATGAGAGGTGCTATAGCTCATGATTTGGAATTGGCAACATAAAAATTGGCCTGAATTTACTTACGATGCATCCGCGCTTTCAGACTATGAAAGCCGGTTTTTGCACAAAGCTGGCATCATGCACGGTAGTCTCAAACATATTGCCGATGATGACAAGGAAAGTCTTCGCGTTACACTCATCAGTGAAGAGGCCTATAAAACCTCGAAGATCGAAGGCGAAATCCTCAATCGTGATTCCCTGCAATCGTCAATTCGCAAGCATTTTGGTCTGAAAAATGATAACAGGCGCGTTCCACCGGCGGAACAGGGGATTGCTGAAATGGTTGTTAATCTGTATCAGACCTATAATGCCCCTTTAACACATGAGATGGTGTTTGACTGGCATAAAATGCTGACCAATGGTCGGCGTGATTTGCATGAGATTGGATGTTATCGCACGCACGAAGAACCCATGCAAATTGTATCCGGCCCTGTTCATAAGCCCAAAGTTCATTTTGAAGCGCCGCCTTCCCAAGCGGTTTCCAAGGAAATGGATGCGTTTATGCAGTGGTTTAATCATGACAACCAAAATCAGGATGTGGTCGGTATGCCCATATTACTGCAAGCTGGCATTGCTCATATTTATTTTGAAAGTATTCATCCATTTGAAGACGGTAATGGGCGGATAGGGCGTGCCATTGCTGAAAAAGCTTTGTCCCAGGGCTTGAAAGGTCCAACGCTGATTGCACTAGCGCAGAGCATTGAACGTACGAAAAAAGAGTATTATACAGCCTTACATAATGTGAGTAGGGAACTGGATATTCAGGACTGGCTTGAATATTTTTGCTTGGCTACGCTGAGTGCGCAGGATTATACGCAAAGCATGATCGACTTCTTGATTGAAAAAAGCAAATTCTATGGTCGGCACGAAGATAAGTTTAATGAACGACAAGCCAAAGTTATCGGGAGATTGTTTGATGCGGGCATTGACGGATTTAAAGGTGGCTTAAGCGCAGAAAACTATATTTCAATTTCAGGTGCAGCTAGAGCCACTGCCACCAGGGATTTGCAAAAGCTTGTTGAGATTGGTGCTCTGACCAAAACAGGAGAGCGTAAACACACACGGTACTATCTCAATATTGACCATCATAGCGTGAAAATTAGCAAAAATTAGGGATTTAAAACCCTTGATTCACTTTCATGATGATGCAATAGCTTTCTGTGAGAAAGCATAAGTGATCATATGAATGGTCCTGCTATTTTTCAGCTATTCAGAGTCCATGCTAATCTATTGAGCAAGTAATATCTGTATATTCTCCAGAAAAAGTAGTGCACTCTTCCCACTTGTAAAAAAGCGAGGAAAAATAATAATAAATATGAAATCCGCTATAATGGAGATAATTTACTTATGTCTGTGATTACATCTTTTTTACCTGATGCTTGGAAAGAAAAAGCCATTCTTTCTCTTTTGGATAGAGGCATCAGTTTAAAAGAAAAAAATCACAATGGAAACACTGCTCTAGATATTGCTAAATTTAAAGGCAATCAAATTATTATTGATTTAGTGTCAGATATATAATAAGCCATCAATCACTCAAAGATGCTCTACACCTTGCTTATACAAGCGTACATAACAATCTGACGTCCCAAATCAAGCTCGGCCATAGCACGATTAAATGCTTTTAGCTTATCTGCCTTGTTTTGCTTTCTTAAATTCGTTTCAAACCGCACTCTTTTCAAATGACAAGATCGACCCAACTTAGAGTTCTGTACATAATTATCACCAAACAATAAAAACATTTCTAAAGGAAAAGAAGCCTGTGCATCAAACACGGTAAAACCCTCTCCTTCTAACAAACTTTGCAAAGAAGATCGGCTAAAATAATTGAGATGCGCCGGTGGCACCACCCACCACTGTGGTAAATCATGCGCCTGCTGACCCGCCACCTGAAAATCATTAAACTCATTTGGTACATCAATAATTAACAAACCATTACTGGACAAAACTTCATCTCTAATGGTTTGAATAACAGTAATAGGGTCTGCCAAATGCTCTAACACATTGATCAGTGTCACTACCTCAAATTTTATTCCAGGAAACACTTGCATGGTCTCCATGTTCGCCTGTACCACATTGAGCCCTTGATGCTGCGCGTATTCTACTGCCTCAAGCGCCGGATCAAAACCATAACAATCAAAATCTTTGGCTTTAAAGTACAATAACGCTTGACCCCAACCACAACCTACATCTAACACTTTAACCCCCGCCCCTATTCCTTTTTCTTTTAAATTAAAGTGTTCAAAAACAGTCTCACACATATCTTGCCAACGACTGTCGTAGAATGCTTTATCTTGCTGCTGTACTTTAACTTTGGAATCATTAAGCCTAGGATAGTCAGAAGCATAAAATTCTTCAGCATAAAACCGAGCAATTTCCTCTGCGCTCGGTGTCGGATCAATTTGTAAAAAACCATATTTTTTATTTTCAGTTAATTCAAATGGCTTTTTTTCCATATAACACACCTTAACTTTCTTTTACATTGACAATCATATCCCACGACAACGGGCTTCCTTTAGCAATATCAAACCGAACTTGACTTCCTAAAATATGTTCCAAGTATTTAGGATGCAAACCATAACCTGGTCGAATAGAGCGCACATTGTCTTTTGTCAAAACATCACCGACAACCAGATCTTGACAAACAAACAAAGATCTGGAAAAATCTCTTGCTGTCTTTGAGGCTCCCTCAACAGACCAGGCAACATGCCCTAGTGCAGATTCCACGTCTCTAACCGCTGTAACCATACTCTTAAATTCATTTGGCTCCATTGAAAAAGCCGCATCTGGCCCTCCCTGAGCTCTATCCAAAATAAAATGTTTCTCGATCATACAAGCCCCCAAAGCAACCGCAGCAATCGCGACAGTCGATCCCAAAGTATGATCTGATAAACCTACAACCACATTAAAAGTTTCACGCAAAATGCGCAAGGCTTTCAAATTCACTTGTTCCATCGGCGTCGGATAGGCAGAGACACATTTTAATAAAATAATTTGATCATTGCCTTCCATATGGCATACTTCAATAGCAGACTCAATATCAGATAATGTAGCAATGCCTGTTGATAAAATGACTGGTTTTCCTGTTGCAGCCACTGCACGAATCAGATGCACATCCGTAATTTCTGGAGAAGCTATCTTATATACAGGCACCGATAAAGACTCTAACAAATCAATAGCTGTTTGGTCAAAAGGGGATGAAAAGAACAACAACCCTAAACGCTCTGCTTCCGCTTTAAGCGGAACATGCCATTCCCATGGGGTATGAGCTTTTTCATACAAACTATGCAGCGTTTCCCCATCCCAAATTGTACCGTGCTGTACTCGAAAATACTCATTATCGCATGCTAGAGTGATAGTATCAGCTGTATAAGTTTGTAATTTAATAGCATCGGCTCCTGCCTCTTTTGCCGCCCTAATCGTTTCAATTGCGCAATCAAAATCTTGATTATGATTAGCTGAAAGTTCTGCAACAATAAAAACCCCTTGATCAGTATCAATAGGTCGATCATCTATAAAAATCATGACTCATCACGCTCTCTTTAAGGCCATAATGACGGGTTAATGACATGATTATCATATACGGCTAACTGTTTTAATTCTTCTAACACCGTCGTACTCCTTGAATCAGCAAGCGCATTCATAGCTTGTCTCAATTCTTGTAAACAGGTAACACCTACAATCATATGCGCAATTTCTTCGTATTGATCAACAAAATGCAAAGCCATTCCCATCGGACTGATTTTATAATCCTGGCATAAAGCTTGAAAACGCTTGACAGCCATTAAAGCTCTAGGCAAAACATTAAAAATTTTATCAGCTGGCATCAGCAACAATCCTTGCAAATATACGCTGCGCACATGGCACTCAATGCCTCTCGAACACAATGCTGCAAACACACCGCTCGTATCTGCCCTTTGATCCAATACATTAAAAGGCAGCTGAATCAAATCAGGAGCAAAATGCTCCAACACATACCAAACATCCTGTGGATCATAAACTGATACCCCTATTTTTTTCACAATCTGTTCAGACTTTAAAGTTTCCAGCATATGCCATAATTTTTCAGAGCCCACCTGACATAAATCAGGAAAATGATGCACCAGTAATCCGTAAACAGTAGTTTGCTTTAATTTTTTTAACGAAGATAAAAATTGTGTTCGAACCTTAGCTATTGCTGGTGCAGAAACTATTGGGGCCTCAATTTTAGCTGTTTTAGATATAATCTTAAAAGGATATTTCTGCCAATCTAAGTGGCCCAACACAGCCTCAGCAGAACCGTAATGATAGGCCGTATCCAACACTGTCACGCCATCATGATAAGCCGTTTTAAGTAAAGACAAAGCTTTTTCAAATGGAACTTTACCTCGATTATTACTAATACCATAGTCTAATCCAAATTGTACAGTACCAAGACCAAGCTTCATAACAGAGGTCCCATCATGCTACACAACAGCTAAACCAAATATTTCTTTAAATGTGATACAATCCATGTTTGCTGCTCTGTGGTCATATCAGGGTACAACGGCAAAGTCATCGCACGACAGTAGTAAATTTCAGCATTAGGACACAAACCCCTCCTAAACCCCAACGCTTGAAAACTGGGATGCCAATAAACAGGAATATAATGTACATGCACACCAATACCTGCTTGGCGCAATTTAGATAATAATACATCCCGCTCCATTCCAATAGTATCCAATAACTCTACAACAAAGAGATGCCATGCACTGGTTTTATCGCTGGGTATTTGCGGCAATAATAAAGGCATCTCCTTCAATGCCGCTTGGTATACTGTGGCCTTATCTAAACGTGCTTGATTAAATTGATCAAGACGACGCAATTGAGAGGCTCCCAGCGCAGCCTGCATATCCGTCATACGATAATTAAACCCCAGCTCTATTTGCTCATACCAATAGGGTTTTTCTGTACGCAAAGGGGACTCTACACTGATACCATGATGCCTAAGCCTACGGGCTTGTCTAGCATACGTCTCATCGTTAGTACACAGGGCTCCACCTTCACCACTGGCAATAGACTTAACAGGGTGAAAGCTAAATACTGTGATATCACTGTATTGACAACTGCCAACAGGCTTTGTTTGATCGGCAGCACCCAAAGCATGGCAAGCATCTTCTATAATTTTAACGCCATAATCATCACACACGCGTTTAATACTTTCCATCTCGCAGGGCAAACCACTGAAATGCACCACCACTAAGACCTTTGGCAATCGCTTCTGCAAACTGGCATGCTTAAGCTTGTTCTCCAAGTGGTTAAGATCTAAATTGCGCGTTACTGGATCAATATCGACAAAATCTATATAAGCACCGCAATACAAACCACAAACAGCAGAAGCAACGAAAGTATTAGGCACCGTCCATAACCAATCCCCTGACTTTAAACCTAAACACAAGCAAGCCAGATGCAAAGCAGCCGTGCCGCTACTTAGCATCACGCAATGTTCAACACTCACCACATGAGCTAACTGCTCCTCAAAATAGACAACAGCTGGACCCTGTGTCAGAAAATCACTTTTTAAGACTTGTACAACAGCTTCGATATCCTCAGGCACGACACTCTGTCGAGCGTACGGAATCATGATACCAACCAACCTTGATTAAGCTCTATCAGTTCGTTTACACTTAAGAAATGATCATTATTTCCGGAATGATATTCAAAATCTTCCGGAACAGCTTGGCCATGCTCGCATAAACTGTTTTGAGTAAACAGAATGGGGCGATTCAAATTAATCGTGGGACAAATCACAAAGTGATCATCAAACTCCAAAGTATGATGATACGCATCCTTTGGGCACATCACTTCATGAATTTTCTCTCCTGGTCGTATCCCAATGAATTTAAGTGGCACATCAGGTGCCATCGCTTTGGCTAAATCTATAATTTTCACTGAAGGAATTTTAGGGACAAAAATCTCCCCCCCTTGCATTCGATGGAAATTTTTAATAACAAATTGAACCCCTTGCTCTAAGGTAATCCAAAATCGCGTCATTCTCTCATCAGTGACCGGTAATTCACAGGCTCTTTCCTCAATTAACTTCTGAAAAAAAGGAACCACAGAGCCTCTAGAGCAAACTACATTGCCATAACGCACCACAGAAAAACGCGTTTGCAGGCCTCCAGCAATGTTATTAGCTGCAACAAAAAGCTTATCTGAAGCCAGTTTGGTAGCCCCATATAAATTAATAGGGTTGGCAGCCTTGTCAGTTGACAAGGCAATCACCTTTTCAATACCATTTTCAATAGAAGCATCAATGACATTTTGCCCACCCATAATATTGGTCTTGATACATTCCATCGGATTGTACTCAGCGGCTGGCACTTGTTTTAAAGCCGCTGCATGAATAACACAGTTAACTCCTCGCATTGCCATGGATAGACGATGTTTATCACGCACATCTCCAATAAAGTAACGCATTCTGGAATCATTAAAAACTTGTGACATTTCAAATTGTTTCAACTCATCACGCGAGTAAATAACAATCCTATGCGGGTTTTGGGTTTCCAGCAAAGTTTTAGTAAAAGCTTTACCAAAAGAACCTGTACCACCTGTAATTAAAATATCTTTCCCATCAAGCATATTACCACTATTCTACACTGTCTGTTTTATTGAATTATTTACAGACAAGCAAAATATTTGCCATTTTTTGAGAATAAAATTCAAGCAAAATTAAATTTTCTGGTCAAATAGCACCCTGACTTAAAGCAAAAAAAACCGCAAACACCTATAAACCACAATAATAAATAGCACTCGTCAGATCGTATCTATCACTCTCAAGATCATCGTTACTTGACAACAAATAATATTCAGAAGCACTCTCACGCCCACCATGCCTGTCATGATACAAATAACTTTCAGACAAGCAACCCAACTTTGGTCTTTCATGAAGCTTAGACTTACTACCAGTAAAAGCAATACCATACTCTTCAAGACCTTTCATACCCTGCAAAACTTTCAAATCTTCTGTGTTGAATTTCTCCTCGCACGTAGACAAATATAAAGTTTTTAACTGACTACCGTATTCTTTCAAGCCTTTCAAATGCTCACGACTGACACGAGGACACACGCTGAGCCTAAGGTCTATCAACTGATTTCTACCAAAATCATGGATACGACCCATCTCCCCCACAGTTATTTTATCACATTTTATTAAAAACAAACTCGTCAGAGACTTAAAAATCTCTCCAGGCAAACCTTCAAGTAAATCACAATTTTGAAAAACTAAAGACGACAACTTGGGGCAATCTCCCCAAAACTGCAAATCTTCCTTCTCAATCTTGGTGCCACTAAAATCAATCTTCTCAAGCCCTCTACAAAAAAAATCCTCCTGTCCCGTGAATTTAAAGCTTTTTGTATCCAAGTTATAACAACCATTAAAAGAAATATAACTCAATTTTTCCAAAGAAAAAATACTTTCGGGCAAGCCTTCAAGTTCATAACATGCATCAAAAGTCAAAAACGAAATATTTTTACAACTTCCCAAAAAACTCAAATCCTCCTTCCGAATACTGGTTCCAGTAAAATCAACCTTCATAAGCTCAGAAGAAAAAGATAACTTTTCACCTATATATCCAAAACCTGCTTTTGTCAATTTGCTACAATTATAAAAAGAAAAACTTGACGCATCACATATATTATAGTCCTCCTGCCCGCATACCTTTTCCATTTCTGCATCTTCCATATTTGTTGGAAACTCTACAGAATGAAAACGTAACGCAATACTATGTTGTTTAAATAATGCAAGCAGTGAACTGCGTACTTCTTCATCAAACCGAACGGGAGCATAAACACACTTCAAACCCAAAGAAATAAACTTAACTATGGAGGTTACACTCGCATCAGCTATCAAGGATTGACTACCCTCTGAGGTAAGAAACACACCATATCGTGTAGCAATTAAAATCGCCAACATCTCAGACCAGCCGCAACAAACCAACCTTAAATTAGAAAAAGTTTCTTTATTAGTACAACCCTCTTCCTTTATTTCACAAAGTTTATCTAAAATCAACTCAAAAGTATTTATAGGCACTGACTGCCAGTTAGCATCATTCAAAGCCGATAATCTCAAGTCTCTTATATCATGGGCTTTCAACAAACCGCTTCCCTCTGCACCCCCACTACTACAATCTGCACCTGACAATCTTTGAGAAGCTCCAGAAGAACCAGACAACAATGCATCTTTATAACTTCTACGATTTGGATCAAATGAAACCATATAATATTGACACCTCTTCTTGTTTGATTACAAAACAAACACCACGATATACTTTAAATGCATTTCATTATTACAACTCAAAAAAATAAAAACAACTTTCAGTTTGATAAAAAATATTAGTTTCGATATATTCTAGACAAGTATCTAAAGCACGATAGTGATAACATACTAATCATAACCAAACTGAGATAGAATATGATCTATCAAACGACCTTACAAACAAAAGTAGGCCTTTTAATTCTGAAATCTACGGAAACTCATATAATTCAAATCGACTGGAGCAAAACAATTTACACAGACAAAAAGCACTCACCTCTACCTACTGTACTGCAAAACGCAATACAGCAGTTAGAAGACTATTTTTCTGGTTCTCGCAAAATCTTTAATTTACCTCTCAAACCACAAGGAACTCCGTTTCAACAGTCTGTATGGAAAGAATTAATGAGCATTCCATACAACAAAACCATTAGCTACAGTGAACTAGCAATAAAAATAAACAATCCCAAAGCTGCGCGAGCTGTTGGCAGCGCTAACGGGAAAAATGCGATTTCAATTGTTATTCCCTGCCACCGCGTAATTGCCGCCGACGGAACTTTAGGGGGATATGCAGGAGGCATAGACCGTAAAGCCTTTTTACTACAACACGAAAAAAGTACTTAACAACCCTGCTCAAAGGTTACAAAACCCTCAAACAACACTCATATGGACAAATAATGCGCATAAAACAGATTGCCAGCCTTCTCTTTAGCTTAATTATCATCACGCTAACACTTTTTACCAATACAATACACGCTAAGGAACTGCCCATTAACACACGACTAGGTGGTCATTTTAAATTGCCCGGTACTCTAAATCGCCCAGTCGCACTCAATGAATATGAAGGCAAAGTACTATTATTGAATTTTGGTTATACTACCTGTCCAGATATATGCCCAATGGTGTTAAGCCGTTTAAGTCAAACATTAAAACGCCTAAAAGAAGACAGCGATCAAGTACAAGTATTATTCATATCCTTTGACCATGAACGCGACACCATCCATAAGCTACAACAGTATCTTGCTCATTTTAACTCAAATATCATCGGTTTTACTGGTACCAAAGCAGAGCTCAAAACCGTCGCTAAACAATATGGAGCCATCTTTGCCAAACAACAAACAAGCGTTGAATCTGATGTTCTGTACGCACACAGTGATTATATTTACTTACTCGACCAAAAAAACCGCATTCGCAAACTCTATGCGAGCGATCATAATATAGACGAAATTGTGGCCGATGTAAGAAGCTTATTAAAAGGCCAGCCTTGGTGGAAAAAACTGGCTGAAATGGCACTAGCAGAGTGAAACGTTTAATACAATACCATTTAACCTTATTGTTACTCATACAATTGCATATGAGCCTACCTCATGCCATGGCTCAGAATAATAAAACACAACTTGCTATAACCAACGCTTGGATACGGAAAGTTCCAACCATCAGCACACACACAGCCGCCTATTTTCAAATAAAAAACACGTCAAACAAAAATCGCATTTTAGTCAACATATCATCACCAATAGCAGCAAAAATAGAAATACATACTATAGAAAAAAAAAATGGATTAAGCATTATGCAACACATAGACTCTATCCTCATACCCAGCCATAGCAAGGTCACTTTCAAACCAGGGGGTTATCACATCATGGTATTTAATTTTGACCAACAATGGTTCGACCAAAAAACCGTGCCCTTCACTTTTCAATTTGACGACGGCTCTTCTTTTGTCGAGCATTTTATTTGGCAATGAGCGATATTGCAGAGACCTTAACTGGAATCGTCAATCGAGTCACTTATCATAACCCTGATAACGGTTGGTCAGTACTACGCGTACAGCCACTGGACAGGCCTGGACAACAAGAAACAGTGACAGTCCATCAAACTCAAGTATTTGCTGGGGCAACCATGCAATTCAGTGGTACCTGGACCATCAATCAAAAGTACGGACGCCAATTCCAAGCCAACAACGCACTAGAAAAAAAACCAGCAACAGCAGCTTCCTTAGAAAAGTATCTGGGTTCTGGCTTAATCAAAGGCGTTGGACCTAAAACGGCTAAAAAAATTGTCGGCTACTTTAAAAAAGACACCCTAGATGTCTTTGAGCACCACATAGAAAGACTCACAGAAGTACCCGGCATCGCCCAAAAAAAATTAGAAATGATCGAGACAGCCTGGTGTGAACATCGCTCAATTCGAGAAGTTATGATGTTCCTACAAAGTCACGGGATCAGCTCTCTATTCGCTGTACGTATTTATAAAGAATATGGCGACAATGCTATTCAAACAGTCATCACTGATCCTTATCAATTAGCCAATGACATTTATGGTATAGGTTTTTTCTCAGCAGACAAAGTCGCTCTCAGTTTAGGACTGGCCAAAGACAGTGATCAGCGAATTATGGCAGCTATTAAACAAGTATTATCAGCCAGCCGTGAGCAAGGACATTGTTATTTAACTCAGATACAAATCCAAGAAGGCACCAAACAACTGATCGAGTTGGATTTAAGCGATGTCCTGAATAAGCACCTTGAGACTCTACAACAGAACAACCAACTACGCACCCGTTCACTCATCAAAGAAAAGCATACACACATTACTGCCTACTATTCTAAAACGCTCTTTTACGACGAATCTACAGTAGCAGAACGCTTAAACGAAATGCAAAGTACAATGGTGTCAGTTGATCACGAACGAGTTACCCGATGGATTGAACGTTATTGTCACACAACAGGCATTCACTTAAGTGAAGAACAAGCTCACGCCGCAACAGAAATCGTACAGCATCCATTTTCCATTCTGACAGGTGGGCCTGGCTGCGGCAAAACAACGACCACACGCGTGATTGTTCGCCTTTTAGAATCCATGGGCAGACAAGTTTTACTGGCTGCACCCACAGGACGTGCCACTCAAAAAATGAGTGAAGTCATCAGACGAGAAGCAAAAACCTTGCACAGATTATTAGAATGGAAAATGGGGGCCTTCCAAAAAAACGAAGAAACTCCGCTCAAAGCTGATTTTTTAATTATCGATGAATGCTCCATGCTCGACATCAGTCTGTCTGCAGCCCTATTAAAAGCGACTCCTGGAGGCTGTCAGGTACTCTTTATAGGAGATGCCGACCAACTGCCTTCCATCGGTGCAGGAAATGTATTACGGGATATCATTTCTTCGAATATAATACCGTGCTTTCATCTGACTCAAGTGTTTCGACAGGCACAACAGTCTTCAATCATTCGCTTTGCTCATCAAATCAATCAAGGCCAACTACCAGCCATCACCTCACCTTTTAAAAAACCCCAAAGTTGGGAAAATAAAACTGACTGTCTCTTTATTGATTCCGATGAAGCCACCCAAGCACAATTGGGCTTTATTACTAGAGTCAAACGTTTTTTTGACTGGAAAACATCAGAACTTGAACAACTGAACACAACAGAAGAAACACCATTTGAGTTTCGCACTCAAGAAACCATCCAATCAGCTTATGAACAAGAGTTCACCATCCCCAAGCAATTTGAACATGTACAACTAGATCGATTACATAAAACTGATAACAAAATAGCCTCTTTCAAAGCTGTTATTAAAAAAATTCACCCTTGGTCATCACTGCATTATAACTTGACATGTCTAGATGTCATTGTGAAACTATACTTGGATTGGATTCCGAAGTATCATGGCACAGAAACTGAAATTCAAATTCTAACGCCAATGACTCGGGGTTCCTTAGGCACAGCTAATCTCAATAAAGTGTTACAAGAAAAAGCTAACCCATCCAAATCTGGAAAGTATCAATTACAAATAGGGGAACGTATTTTTCGAGAAGGAGATCGAGTCATACATCGGCGTAATAATTATGACTTGAATGTCTTCAATGGTGATATAGGAAAAATCACAGCTATTGACACTGAAAACCTAACCTGTGAAGTCAGCTTTTATCCCAACTCACGCACTGTACGCTATAAAAAAGAAGACCTTATGGAGCTTGATTTAGCTTATGCAATTACGATTCATAAATCACAAGGGAGTGAATTTAAAGCGGTGATTATTCCCGTATTAACTCAACATTTTAAAATGCTGCATCGCAATCTTGTATATACCGGTTTAACACGCGCAAAAAAGTTGGCGATATTTGTAGGTACACGCAAAGCGCTTGCCATGGCTATTCGACAAGAGGACAGCCGTCAACGGCAAACTGCTCTAAAACAATTGATAAAGCCAAACAATCCAAAAATCAATTGATACTATGATTATTTATTTGCTATTACCTGGAGAAAAATTACAACACTGTCATCACACAGCAATTATTGTTCCGGGAGGAGCTGAAAAAATTGTATGAAATCCCAAAAAAATATCAAGACGAAGCTCATAAAATACTCGAAAAATTAGAGGTCATACACCGTATAGTAGGGAATACTGATGTTCACCAAGGGAATGTGATGATTGAAGTTGATTCAAAAACTCAATTCTGGAAAGCGTATTTTGCAACGTTCAATCGCACCATCAATTGATAATATTTCACCGCTAGGATTAAAGCTAACTCGATCCCCAAGTATATAGTCGCCATATAATGTACGGTTGGCACTACCAGCCCGCTCCATTTTCACCACTTCCTCAACGCTTTCACTATCAAATTTCTGCAAGTTGGCAATCGCCTCTGAGTATTTTCTAAGTCGATTTTTTATCGTACGCTCGTTGTCTTGAATTTGTTTCTGGATATTTTTTATATAGCTATTTTGAGCTTCTATTTCTTGTTCCATATCTTGAATTTCCTGGTGATACCACTCGGGAACATCAGCTGGATTTGTGACTTCAACATAATCGACCAATGATTGACGCTGTTCCTGGATAGCCTTTCTGACACCTTCAATTTCTTTTATTCCGCTGAAATTTCCGTGCATGAGTTTGACATCAAGACAAACACTTTCCATGTTATCAAAAGCCGTTTTCACAACCACATTGACTCCTGCATCCTTTTGCGGTTTTAGATATGCGTAAGTCATTGCCCCTATCGCCGTTAAGATCGAAATAAAAATGATTGTTTTTATCAGCGTGTTTCGACGTTCATAAGCTTCGATCGCCAATAAGAATTCTTGGCAACCTTGATAGCGCTGCTCAGGATCTTTAGCCAGCGCTTTCAAAACAATACGCGCCAAAGGCTTAGAAATCTTTTTTTCTATTCGCCGGGGATCAGGAACATCTTCATCAACGTGCTTACGCAGAATTTCTTCCGATGTTTCTCCAGAAAATGGTAATTGGCCCGTTAGCATTTCAAACAAAACCACGCCTGCCGAATAAACATCGGAGCGATGATCAATCATATTTGGGCTAATGTATTGTTCCGGGCTCATGTAATCAGGCGTGCCAATCCATTTTTGAGAATCAGACTCCGCAACATTGGCAAGTTCTCTAGCAATTCCAAAATCGGTTATGCGTGCGCAAAACGAATCAATCAGAATATTAGGCGATTTAACGTCTTGATGTACCAAGGCATTTTCATGTGCAAAGTTAAGTGCGCTTAATACATCTTTGATGATCGACAATGCCCGCTTTTCCGGTAACGGACCTTGTGCATCATCAAGTAAATCACTCAAAGCCTGACCATCAACGAAAGCGAGTACTAGGAAAAAATTCGAAGACGTTTTGGAGTAGTCATTCACATGAACAATATTAGGATGCTGTAACTTAGCATGGCGCTGGGCTTCTCTGGTAAACTCCTCCTTAAATTGCGGGTTACTGTCGGTGAACTCTGATTTCAGAACCTTAATCGCATAACGAATATCAGGCAGTTGAATATTTTCCGCGAGATAAACACGCCCCATAGCGCCTTCACCGAGCAATCTGAGTATACGGTATTTATTCTCAAGGACTGAGCCAAGCAATCTGTCTTCACTCATTTAAATAGCTTCAATGATCTTCAATGATTTGATGGTCTTCTTCCTGAGATAGCTTAAACGTTTTTGTTTTTCTTGTATGGACAACGATTGTTGCTGTTCAATTGACTTAACTTCCTTTAGCTCATCCAGTAATGCACTTAATTCCGTATCAATTTTCAATTTACGTTCTTTTTCAGCCTCGGTCTGAGCAAGTGCATTCGCAAACTGTTTTTTCATCATTTCAATCTGAAAAGCCACTTCGGTTAAATCAGCTTCCTTATCATCAAGAATTGATTGCGTCTGTTGAATTTGGCTTTGCAATTGTGAATATATTTTATTTTCCTCAACAAGCTCACCTTCTTTTACAACAATAGAGGCTTCTGTCGTTTCAATATCATCTCTAATCGTCGCAATCGTACAACTTGACAAAGAAGCTAAAAATAGTAGACTGACCGATACTGCGAACACCATATGCATCACAGAAGGCAATCCAGTTTTAGTATGGCCATTATGTAATTTATCCATTAGCTACTACCCCATTAACCAATGCGCTGACTTTGCTGTGTTAAATTTGCAATCAGCTTTTGCGTATCATTATACAATTTCTGCTGCGTCACGATTTGTGCATCTAATTCTTCTGATCGCTTTGTTTGACGAACCTTAAACTGTCTCATATCTTCTAACGCAGCCTTTGAGGCATCGAGTTGCTCATTGGCTTTTTCAATGTTATTTTTGAGTTTGTTTCTTAAGTTATCCAACTCAGCGGATTCTGTTTTTTGTTGCTCTTGCTTAAATATTTCCTTATCAATCTCTTGTGAAAGAGTCGCTACTTGCATTTCTAATTTTTCATTCAGTTTTCGAGATTCCTCATTCACGTTTTTCACGTACTGAAGGCGTGCATCCAAATCATCTTCTTTGCCTTCCAATACCTTCTTGTGTTTATTGAGTTTCGAGGCATATCCGTAACATACCGCTCCGCCAACCAACCCGCCTGCCAGGGCAATTTTATTGCATTCCTTCGCAGACTTTCCGCTAGCCTTACATAAAAAATAACTCCCCACAGATGCACCCGCGCCACACTCTAAAGCCGCATTTTGCTCTAAGGTTTCACAACCACTCAATATCGTTGCAGAGGCTACAATGGTCATTACTTTTAAGTTAACGAATGGATTAATCAATTCTTTCATTTTCATTTTTCCCCTTAGATGAGTTTAAAACTATTCAACGGCTCATTAGAAAAACAAAGCCAACAATGACGACAACAACAGACGTAAATAAGAATAAAATTCGCTTAAATTTATTAAACGGAGACGCACCAGATTCACGACTGGCATTTAACTGTCTAGCAAATTCAGCACAGCCTGGAAGACGCTTATCCGGGTCTTTTTCTAAAGCCCACATAATAATTTTACTGACTGACTTTGTAACGGAATGCGATAGACGATGCGGCGGTACGGGTGAATTTTTCACATGAGCAGATCGAATGGCCACTTCCCAAGCATTTCCGCCCAACTCTGGTGCAGTAAAAGGAGGCCGCCCGATGAGCGCTTCATATAATACGCAACCTAAGCTATACACATCTGAACGAAAGTCGATACTCTGCGGCGTTCGAATCTGTTCTGGGCTCATATATTCCGGCGTTCCAACGGGCACATGTGCACGTGTATGACGTAATTCACCAATCGCTAAAGAAATACCAAAATCAGACAAGTATGCTCGCCCAGTTTCGCGCTCTATAAGTATATTCGAAGGTTTAATGTCACGGTGCGTAACACCTTTACGGTGAGCATAATCAAGCGCATCCAATATATCGCAAAAGATTGGCAGGGCTTCCTCAAAATTGATGCGCTTTTCAGGCAAGCGATCCAAACGCTCCTCGAGTGATTCACCTTCAATTAGCTGCATCACCATACATTGCAAATGACCTACTTGCAGAGTATCGAGCACTTTAACAATGTTGGGATGTTCGAGACGCGCCTGCCGTCGAGACTCATCTAGAAAACGCTTAACAAAGCAGGAATCATTACGATATTCGTTTTTAATCGCCTTAATCGCAACATCACATTGATTGCGTTGATCCCATGCCCGCCAAACCATCGCCATTCCACCGACGCCCAGTTCGTCGACAATTTGGTAAGGGCCAATACTTTGTTTAGATAAAGCGCTCATGACGAATATTGTATCCCAATTCGTTCAAGTTAATTAACCTACGACCGTATCGGTTCTTTTCTTTGAAACTGATGAATCCTCTTGAGGCTTACTGCTCTCAAAGACATCAGAATCAATTTTTAAAAATTGCCACACGGTGGCACCTGTTTTAATTTTTGCTCGATCAGACAGTGTTGCTTTGTCATCAACATATTCATCATTTAAGAAAGTGCCTGTCGTACTTCTTTGATCAAATAACTCATAACGCCCGGCTCGATAGATAATCAGAGCATGCTCATTCGATAGCGTCTGGTCGTCTTCAATTAACACATCGCAAAGGCGCCCACCTTCGTTCTCGACCGTGCCACGACCAATATAATTCTTACCTTCATAAATACGGAACAACTGCCCCTCTTTGTGCCAAGAAAACGTAACCATCACACCGACAATCTTTCGTGAAGGATCGTGAGCTGGTTGAAAATCACCAGCATAAGTGTCCAATTTTGTTTCACGACGGTTTGAGGCAATGCTTTCTCCACCGCCAACAGATGTTTGTTTACGAGATGTCATAACGTTGCTCCTTATTTCGTTTGCGCTTGTGTTGTCATTTAGTTCAGTGCCAGTTTGATTCTTATCCTTGTTTAATATTTCGTGCTTACATAAAGGGCACTCCTCCCAGTTGGGGTCAACAGAGTGCTTTCCAGCTTTACATAAAGTACTCGATTGAGTTATGCGCCTCGCGTCCCCAACTCCCTCAAGGCGAGACCATCGTTTTATAACCTCCCAAATATTATTCGTAGCCATGAAAACCACCTCTTGTTAATGTAAAAAGCAAATGTACTCATTCATTGGAATTTCTAGCATCAACCACGGACTCTGCTATTTTAGAAGTCGACTTTAAAACAACTAAAATCATTTGGATTAAACACCGCGTAAATCGTTGCTAAACAAACAATCACCGAGATAGCAGCCGTATACTTAACACCGCACTTAACTTTTTAAATACGGCAATCTTAGGCTGGTCGCCATAGCGTATTACTTGCACAGTCACGTTATCTTCGCCTCCTTTCTTAAGCGCTAACGCCGTGAGCAGTTCTGCCGATTCAGACGGCTCTGTACAGATACTTAACGCATTCGCTATTTCTTTATCACTCACGTATCCAGACAACCCATCTGAACACAGTAGTATTTGCTCACCACAACGTAGACGTCGCCACTTTGAAATCGTACTTTTCACTGTTGGCAAATGGCCTATAGCACGCTCCAGTATGCTTGCGTCAGGATGGTTTTCTGCTTCAGCCTCAGATAACAAACCATCATCTACCATCCTCTGAACGCGCGTATGGTCCTTCGTTAGTAAATGCAGCCTTTTATTGTTATCAAAAAGATAAGCCCGGCTGTCACCCACATGACCAACTAATATTTTCGCGCCTTTGGTAAGCATGACAACCGCAGTGGCACCCATACCTTTTGTTACACTCTCATTGGAATGCCCGCGTTCATATACTACTTGATTTGCATATTGAAACGCATGCTTAAGCAAATCGAACAATGATGTCGGCTCCTCTTGATGACTCAATTCATCAAGTAAGGTTTGCACCGTCATTTCAGCTGCAATGCTGCCGCCTTTGTGTCCGCCCATTCCGTCTGAAACCACATAGATCTCACCACCGTGATAGCTAGCTCTACCCATGCGGTCTTGATTTTCTTTGCGAAAAAATCCGGTTTCCGAACAAGCGCCAAAGTGCCATTGTTTTCTTTTGCCCTTTGAATCAGTGCTGCGTGAAAATATCGTTTTCATTTCAGAATAAGCATTCACAATAATATAAATCTTGTCCGTGCGACTTAAGAATTCAGCGAATTAAACAACGGGTTCTTCGTATTGTTTAGGCTTAACTGCCATTACTTGCTGTCGATAAGTTTTCAATCGGAAAATAGTTTTTCCAATTCGGATCTCATCGTCTGGGCTAAGCACTCTTGGCGTGCTATATATACGTTCACCATTTAAATAGGTACCGTTACTGGAGTTGAGGTCGTTTAAGTAGAGACTGCCTGAGTCAAATCGAATGCAGGCATGTTTAGAAGAGACATAGTCATCGGCTGTTAGAACAATATCGTTATCTGCATCATTACCAATTAATATATTGTTCTGATTAATGGCATATTGGCTTTCAACTTTTCTTTCATCGATGTATTTTAATAAGGCCGTTGGTTTTTCCTTGCTTGGGGCACTAAATGCGTAGCCGATACTTGTTCGTTTCCCGGGTTTTGGTTTTTGCGGTTTGGGGTTAACGGATTTTGGTTTTAGAACCACAATTGGCCAAAAATATCTAACAATTTTTTCTCGATATACGATGGTTATAGTCGCACCAATGCCCAACAAAGCGAGTACTATTTCCCAAAGATGAATATCAAAAGTTATATTAAATAAGGTAAACGACCATTTAGTTTCGTCACTATCTGAATCGCTACTATCTTCTCTCTGAGAATTATTTTCGTTAGGAATATTTGCAATATTAAACGGTGGGATTTCTGCAATGGCTTCTTCAACCAATGCCATAGTCGAAATACTGCGTGGCAAGGATAACGCTTCAGGGTTCGCACTATCCTTTCTTATCAAGGTCGCCCCTACTTTTCGACCATGATTGGCTACCTCATAGTCGAATGATACTTGCCAAACTGGATTAGGTGCCGACGCATCAAGCAAGCTTGTTAGCTCATTTTCTAAATCTTGCTTATTAGAAGGCAGAACCAGACTACCGCCTGTCGCTCGCGGTAAATCTCTTAAAACTCCAAACGATGAAGAAACTTGTGCGTCATTGCCATAACCAACCACATCAATTTCGACGGCAATCGATCTAGCGCGATTAATGACGGCTTCGAGGTTGTTTGAACTCCCTTCATCCTTACCATCTGAAATCAAAATGATTCTACCAGTGGAATAAGTACCGTTATTCTTTTCTTCTAAATGTGACAGTGCCGTGTCAATCGATTCAAACAACACCGTACTACCGCCTCTCGCAGTTTCCAGTGATAACGTAGAAATTACTTGAGTTAATTCAAATGCATTATCAGTAAAAGGAACCGGTGTGGAAGATACCGTACCAAAGGTTAACAACTCAACCATTTGACGTGGACGAGTTATCTGAACAGCATTTTTTAAAGCATTTTGCACTTCAGTAAATAAAGCACCCATTGATCCGCTTTTATCTAAACAAATAACAATCCAAGAATCATTACCCGCAGGTAATACTTTCTCGACATCAGTTGCAATAACATTTCTATCATCAGGAAACTGCAATAAAAAGTTATCGGCATGAGGTGCATTGTTTCCGTCTAACTCAAGAATAATCGAAGTCTCACCGGGTGAGCTTTCTTCGACACTTATTATACTCATTGAGTCAGAATAGGTGGGAATTGAATACAGGAGGCTTCCTACAAACGTAGCCTGTAGGAAGGAAAATCGTTTGAATGCATTAAAAAAATGACTCATCTGAATTAGCCTTTTAATTCAATAGTACGCAACTAAGAGTAAAGCTTGAATCGAATAATTGTTTCCAATATTTTATTTTGATGCTGGAAGTCACACTACAAACAACGTCTTAGTTATCGGCAAGTTAGAGACCAAGTAATATAAAGCCCTTTCCAATATACTACTATACTACCGGATCTAAAATTGCTTATCTATGACTTATTTACAACGCGGTTTACCTAAATCAATGTCTTCAGAACAATAAGTATACAGAATGCTTGGTTCCGTCGCATCTCATTGGGAAAATATCGTAAACTGATTTAGCGTTTGGAACAAGGAAATGAACAGATGATCAGCAATTCCCGGAGTTGGCTGAGAGGCGAATAAAACCAAAAATCCCCTGATTTTAGGGGCTTGGGTTTGTAAAAATGTAACACTATAGTCAATTGTGTTACATTGCTTGAATTTTAATCTTGCATATTATAACATATATGTTATATTAAACCATGGGCTGGATTGTCGAAACATTAAATGAAACAGTGGATCAGGAGTTAGCAAAACTTCCGGCTGATATGCGGGCACGCTTTGTCTGGATCAGTCAGCTTAATTGAAGAACATAGTTTGCAAAATGTGAGGGAACCTTACGTCAAGCACTTGGAAGGTTCTTTGTGGGAAATCCGCATGAAGGGCAGGGATGGTATATCCAGAGCGCTCTATGTGACAGCAAAGCTCAAGCGTGTTGTGGTCGTCAGGGTTTTTATTAAAAAAACTCAAAAGACCCCACGCCGTGAAATTGAGTTGGCTTTGAAACGAGCACAGGAGATAGACCAATGAGCAAAGTAAAAGACTTACATAAAAAATGGCTGGATGATCCAGAATATCAAGAAGCCTATCAAGGCATGAGTGATGAGTTTGAATTGGCTTCTGCAATTATTGCCGCACGGGATCAAGCAGGGTTAACACAGGAAGAATTAGCGGATAAAATGGAAGCCAAACAATCTTTGGTGGCGCGTCTTGAAAGTGGTGGGCAAAATACCACAATTAAAACCTTACAACGAATTGCGCATGCAACAGGGACGCACCTTAGAATATCCTTTGAATAATAAGTTGCCGTGAAGGAAGAGATCGTGAAGCAGGAATAACCTTTGGGATTACGGTAACGGCAAGCCTCCCAACTGCCTGACACACTCTTCCTCGTAAATAATAGGCTGGTAACTGCGTAAGCGGGCGCTGGCCTTCGAATTATGCCCTTATCTGAATTGATTCAACAACTGAAATAGACTTTGACAAGTTAATAAAAATATCGTCATCTTGTGGCAAATGCATTACCAATCCATACATCAACATTGTAAGTGATTGATTCACATACTTGATATCATTTCACTTATCTTTACTGGAAAACCCTGACTATACTTGGCTTATATGACTATAGCAGCCTACGGTATGATATTAAATTAACATATGTAAATACTTTATGACCAGCTACACAGAAGAATTAAAATCCGTACATCGCAAACGTGAAGCGATAGAAAATCTCATCTCGTTTACTAAACAAATTAAGCAAATGACCAAAGGGCTAGAGGCCGTTAAACATATAGCTAAACCCTCACAATTACCGAAAAAAAGAGACTTTGCCTTGATGAGAGCATTAGTCAAACGCTTAGCTCATATCGGCACCCCCCAACTGAAAACGAGTCTGAGTAAGTTAGACGATGCCGTTAAACATGACATGGAAAGCATCGTCAAAATCTCTCAAATCAGTGAAGAAAATTTTTTTCAATTGTACATCAGTGGCACAGAGAGCAAAGTTACCAGCTCTTATGATGCCTTAGTCAAAGAACTACAAAATTTTCGGCGCAAAGCCCAAACAGATGTGGCTGTACGTTACGTTTTGCATGATCGTGGTGTTATGCTAGATTGCTCAAGATTATCCATTGATCAAGAGAAACTGAGTCAACATGTCGATGACATGAAGGGCAAGGAAAACAAGTGTCGTAGGCGTATCCGCCAAGAAATACAAACCTTGATCGCTGACACCAATAAAATACGCAATCATCCTGACCTACCCAATACCTTGCTTGAAAAAATGGAAGATCTAAACGCTCAGCTTACGCAAGTCCTAAGTGATCTGGACGCAGGCAAAGATATTGAAGAATTTTCTGACAGTCTAGAAATTGTTGAGATTGGACAAAACAACAGAAGCAATAACGATTTAGAAAATGAACCCACAGCAGATAAAGAAGAGTCGAATGAGCTTGAATTAACCTTGGATTTAGACGCATTGGAATTTCCAAATAAAAAACGCAATTTTTTCTCTCGTTTATGGTTCTGGTTGGTCACACCTTGGGGGGTTAATTGGAAGGATATTAAATAATATCTCAATCAGCTACACATAACTTTGATTTCAAATCCAATAGCAACGGTAACCTCAAAGAGGTGGTCATCATCACTTTATCAAGCGGTGTTTCTTCAACCTATGGATCACTACAGGTTGCAGCACTAATCCACCAAACAATGCTAAAGACCAGTATCACTATTTATTATACCAGGCTTTGCTAATAAAACTACCCACATAACATTAAGGGCTAACGCTAATACTATTGTTCCAAATAAGCCTGTTAAATGTCTAGCCAGTTGAGATCCGGCTCTAGGAAATGATAGGTTATCGTTCCATTTGATTTCTTCTTTTTTGTCAATAACACTCGAATCTTCAGATCTACAAATAACATGTCTGACTTTTGAAAAAAGCCTAGCAAAAAAAGACCTTGTATCAGCAAGTAGAGAGAAAAATGTAAAGGACATACTCGGTTTTTTTAAATCTAAAAATTTATGCAGAACCTGTCTTGCAACTTCTGCTTTATGTCGTGTGCAGTGTAACGCATGTGCTGTAGAAGCAAGTGAGACAGTTGATGCTAAACCAGTCGCCATACCAGCGTAAGAAATAGCTTTTTTCATATCATTACTTTCAATAAAATTATTGTAAGCAACAAAAAATCCAAATGAAACGGCTACTAAAAAACCACTTCTAACCTGCATCCAACCATCTTCACGCCTCATTCTATCTACATACCGATCATATATCAGTAGAGGAATCTCTTCTTCTTTATCTAATTCTTTTTCTACACGATCACAACATTCTTCAGCTAGAGTATTTGTACCTTTGAAATGAATCTTTAAATCTCCGATTGATAGACGAGCTGCTTGGGCCCCTTCTGAATTCCGTACAAATCTAGCATGTTCAAGCATTACTCTTGTTAGAATTTTTATTTTTGCTAGTTTAAAAGCATCAGCATTATTCTCGTCAGTAGGATCACGATTAGCTATATTAATAATACCGAGCTGCTGAAGCGCTTGTACTTCACTTGTACCTGCCATAACTGCCTCTTATTAATCTAATAAATGACCCCCTCCTTACAATACAGTACAAATCCCCCTTATCCATAAGTAGGGTGTATATTAAAATACAAGAGTTCTATAAAGTCAATAAGATACTAACAACCTGCTTCTTTGGCCAAAGAATACCCCTGACTAGGCTGATGCATGTTTGAACAAAGCGAGCGAGTTCAGGAGCGACAAATGTTAAAGTTATTTCGTGCACGTTCCTTTCCCCCTAGGATCATCACTTGAATCCAGCTCACGCTAATACCACAACCCCATCGACCTCCACCCGAGCACCCTTGGGCAAAGCAGCGACCTGCACTGCAGCCCGAGCCGGATAAGGCTCATCAAAAAACTCCGCCATAATCGTATTGACTGTTGCAAAATGCTCAAGATCTGTCAGATACACATTGAGTTTGACCACATCCTGCAAACCACCTCCACTGGCTTCCACCACGGCTTTAACATTAGAAAAAACTTGTTTGATTTCTGCTTCTATAGAAGACTGCTGCAGTGTCATAATACCTGGCTGCAAAGCTATCTGGCCTGATAAATAAACCGTTTTATTCACCTCAATCGCTTGAGAATAAGTGCCTATAGCCTCTGGCGCTTGATCCGTTTTAATCGCTCGACGCCGTCTCATCATATGTTCTCCCTATATAACTCTTTTCATCTCTAGCGCTTCATTCGTGTAATTTTCACCGCAGACTTACTCACACGAAGACGCCTAATAATACGCGCTAAGTGAACACGGTTGTTCACTCCAAGAATTAAGTCCACAACACTCAATTGACTGTTCGTCTCTCCCATATGTATCGCCTCAATATTAGCATCACACTCAGCAATACAATAAGCAATTGTAGCCAGAACCCCACGCTTGTTAATCATTTCTATTCTTACATTCACAGCAAAAGAGCCCGTAGTCTTCATATCCCAACTGACTTCAACACATTTATCAGGATTGTCTTTCAAAGCATGACTTACGTTATGGCAGCTATCAACATGTACAGTCATACCACTGCCTATATCAAAAAAACCCACGACCGAATCTCCCGGTATGGGATAACAGCACTTGGCAAAATTGACAATCACACCTTCACTGCCCTTAATCGCTAACGGCTCCTCAACCACTTGAACAGGCGCAATAGCACCACCCGGACGTAAATACCGAGCCACAACAGGCGCTACTCGATGACCTAAACCAATTTTCTCAAGTAAATCATTAAAGTCTGTGCAATTAGCTTGTTTTGCTGCACGGCTGAACTGTTCTGCTTGCACATCTTCAAGCTTAACACCAAGCGAAGCCAGAGCTTTTTCCAGCAGGCGACGCCCTAAATGAATGGATTCTGACTTGCGTTGTACCTTTAAATAATGCCGAATGTTAGATCTAGCTTTGCTGGTAACCACAAAGCTGAGCCAAGCGGAAACCGGAGAAGAACCTGTCGCCGTAATAATTTGCACAGTCTGACCACTGTCAAGCGGTGTACTTAAAGGCGATAAACGTTGATCAATACGCGCAGCAATACAAGTATTGCCTAAATCAGTATGAACCGCGTATGCAAAATCAATCGGAGTCGCCCCTCTAGGTAACTCATAAATATCTCCTTGTGGTGTAAATACGTAAACTTCATCAGGAAATAAGTTGATTTTGACATTTTCTATGAATTCAATAGAGCTTCCAGCATGCTGTTGCAGCTCTAACAAACTATTCATCCACTGCTGTGCTCGAGTATGAGTTTGATGATCTTGCTTCATAGGCGCTTGATAACACCACTGCGCTACAATCCCATGACGAGTGATACATTCCATTTCTTGCGTTTGAATTTGAACATCAATAGATACACCTTTAGGTCCAATCAACGTCGTATGCAAAGATTGATAACCGTTGACTTTAGGAATCGCAATATAATCCTTAAAACGCCCCGGAACTGGCTTATACAGATTATGCACCAAACCTAAAACTCGGTAACACATATCAATACTATCAACGACAATCTTGAGCTCATAAACATCCATAATTTCAGAAAAAGACTTTCTTTTTGCTTTCATTTTCTGATAGATATTGTACAGATGCTTTTGACGACCGGAGGCATATCCATTAATAGCATACTCAGCCAAAGACTGTTTAATGGTTTGTAATAATTGATCCATCGTCTTCTTACGACTGGAGCGCGCACCTTTAACAGCCCGCCCAATAAGCTCAGCACGCATAGGATATAGAGCAACAAACCCTAAATCTTCAAACTCAGTACAAAAACTATGCATTCCCAAACGATTAGCTATGGGCGCATAAATCTCTAATGTTTCAGTTGCTATACGCCTTCTTTTTTTGGTGCTTAATACTGATAGAGTGCGCATGTTGTGTAAGCGATCAGCCAATTTAACCAAGATCACCCGAATATCTTTGGTCATAGCCAAAACAATTTTACGAAAGTTTTCGGCTTGTTCCATCGCTTTAGATTCGAATTTTATAGCAGAGATTTTACTGACGCCATCAACCAACTCAGCAACCACCGATGAAAATCGCTTAGCAACGGTTTCTTTAGTAACCGCACAGTCCTCAATCACATCATGCAGAAGAGCCGCCATGACACTAGGGGCATCAAGACGAATACTAGCTAAGATACCAGCTACAGCAACTGGGTGAGTTATATAAGGCTCACCACTTAAACGATATTGGCCCTCATGGGCTTTGCAAGCAAACTCATAGGCTTGTAAAATCTGGCGCCTTTGCTCAGGGTTCAAGTAGCCAATCTGCACCAATAACCCTTCTCTTAAAGGGTCGGAAACTAAACTTCTCACACCTTCTTCGGCCACTATACCCTTCCAAAGTTGCTTAAAGCTCCACTATCTTCTACTACCCACTCATGCCTACAATTCATCTTCGTCTTTGCGACCTAACAATTCAGGGGTCACAAGACCTGCTGCAATCTCTCTTAACGCAACAACGGTGGGTTTATCATTATCCCAAGGAACTAAAGGCTCTTTACCCATCACTAACTGACGGGTACGTCTAGCGGCCAACAATACCAGTTCAAAGGCGTTGTCAACATGCTCTAGGCAGTCCTCTATCGTAATACGTGCCATTTTATCTCCCAATCTCTACAAAAAAGCAATAATTATAGCATTTTGTTATAAACCAGCTCGACTTACACTATACATTAGTTTTAAAAAAACGAATAGCAATAGCTAATAAATTGTACTGAAAGTTTCAATCCCAGATCAATACCTAACAGATCTAATTACTGTTTACCAAACGAAACTTGCTGTAAGCGCTCTATAAAAATAAGCGATTATTTATTAAGTAACTGTGAAATAATTTCTCCGTTTTGGCTATTATGCCTGCGTCGCTTTAATCTTTCAGCTTTTATAATAGCACCCAAATCAGCTGCAGCCATTTCAAAGTTATCATTGACCACTACATAATCATAATCAATATAATGCTCAATTTCAGACTGAGCTTCTCGCATTCTGCGATCGATCTCCTGCACCTCATCTAGACCTCTGGTTTCTAGTCTCATTTTAAGCACTTGCAAAGAAGGCGGTAAAATAAAAATCCCTACCACCTGTGGGTAAGCAAGCCTTACTTGTCTCGCTCCTTGCCAGTCAATTTCTAAAATCACATCTATTCCTTGAGCTAAAGTTTGTTCAGCCCAAGCGCGTGAAGTACCGTACCAATGATTAAAGACATGAGCATGCTCTAGAAACTCTGATCGCTCAATCATTTGCTGAAAAACGACATCACTGACAAAGTAATAATTAGAACCCTCTATTTCAGTAACACGCTTCGGACGAGTCGTATGAGAAACTGATACAACCAAATCACTGTGTACTTCTACCAAGGACTTTACCAAGCTGGTTTTCCCTGCCCCTGAAGGAGCCGATACTATAAATAATGTTGCATCCATTACTGCTTGCCTTTCAGTTTCAAGTCAGTAGGTCAGCAGAATAGCTGAGCTTTTTATTCCAAATTTTGGATCTGTTCTCGCATTTGCTCGATACAAACTTTTATATCCACCGCCGTTTGACTGATCTTTAAGTGCGCAGATTTTGCTCCCAACGTATTAGCCTCTCGATTAAGCTCTTGCATCAAAAAATCTAAACGCCGCCCAACAGGCCCGACTTCGGCATTTACTTTAGGTCCAGTCATAAGCAAAATATGCTCCACTTCCTGGGCATGAGCCGCCAATCGCTCCAGCTCTTCACTAATATCAGTTTTTTGAATAAAGCATAACAACTCTTGCCCAACCCATTCCTCACCAATAGACGGGCCAAACTCTGCAAACTTTCGCTTAAGCTTAGATTTTTGTTGCTCTATAAGCTCAGGCATCAAATCCGCTGCTTGACGCACATATTGCAACAACAAACCCAGTTTATTCAATAAATGCGTCTTAATGGTCTCCCCTTCAGCACGTCGAGCCTCGACCAATTCGGTCATAGCCTTTTCAAAAGATTCCAATAAAGCAGTTTGAGCCCCTATCTCCCCTGACACAGCTGGCTCAGCTACTTCCTGTATCAACCCTGGCCACTTCATGAGTTCTATCCAATCAATATCATTTGATTGAGTAGAAAAAACATGACAAGACTGACCCAAGGCCTGCATCTGCTTAAGGCACTTAAAAATCTGCTGCAATAGAGACTGATTCAACATAAGCGTAGACCCAGACATCTGCATGGAACCAAACAAGTGAACTTCCAATTTACCTCTATGCACATAAGAACGAATAACCGATCTTAACGTTTGCTCCAAAGCACGTACTGGCTCAGGCAAACGAAACACCACATCTAAATAGCGATGGTTAACAGATTTAAGCTCCCAAACCCACTGCTGATCCTGCCCAACCCCATGAATTCGACTAAAAGCTGTCATGCTGTATATCATCAAAACAACAAAACCTTAATCTAATCACACTCACCAAATCAATAAAACATAACGAAGACACATCTTACTACATTCGCTGTAAAAATGAATTTTCATTACCTTAGGATGATAGCAATGATATAATCGCCAACACATTAAACGATTATAGAGTGAGAAATAATCATGCGTCCAAGCGGTCGAGCAAATAATGAACTCAGAAAAATCAAATTAACTCGAAAGTACACCTGCCATGCTGAAGGCTCAGTGCTGGTTGAGTATGGCAACACCGTGGTACTATGTAATGCAAGTATTGAAGACACCATCCCCCGTTTTCTAAAAGGAGCAGGAAAAGGCTGGGTTACAGCAGAGTACGGCATGCTACCACGTGCCACCTCTACACGTACCGCACGCGAAGCTGCTCGTGGCAAACAAACTGGTCGCACCATGGAAATTCAACGATTGATTGCTCGTTCCCTGCGTGCTGTTGTTAACCTATCTAAGCTGGGTGAAAACACTATCACCGTTGATTGTGATGTCTTACAAGCCGATGGTGGTACCCGTACTGCCGCAATCACAGGAGGATGCGTTGCATTAATCGACGCACTTAACAAACTCTTAGAAAAAGGTGCTATCAAAGAAGACCCTTTTGTTCAGCTGACTGCTTCTGCTTCAGTCGGTTTAGTTTCAGGGGAAGTTGTACTCGATTTAGATTATCCTGAAGACTCTAAAGCTGAAACCGACATGAACGTAGTGATGACAGAAAAAGGAGATTTTGTAGAATTACAAGGAACTGCTGAAGGAGAGCCTTTATCAAAGCAGCATTTAACTGACATGATAGAGCTCGCTCAGCAAGGAATCCTACGTATTTTTTCAATACAACAAGCTGCTTTAGGCTGGTAACGGTAACCATGTCATTATCTTTATCACAGATACCGTATCAATAAGGGATGTCACTATGAGCTTACAACCCTTCCAGATTGATCTCATAGAACTAATCATTGAACACAAAGTATTAGAATTTGGTCAATTTACACTAAAATCCGGGCGCATAAGCCCTTATTTTTTTAATCTAGGTCGGCTCGAAGCAGCCGCTGCCATCGCCAAGCTATGCTCATTGTATACCCAAGCCATTCAACACCAAGGTATTGATTTTGATATCATCTTTGGCCCAGCTTACAAAGGTATTCCAATAGCAATTGGTACAGCTTTAGCTTGGTATGAGCATACTGGAGTTTCCAAAAATGTGGTCTACAACCGAAAAGAAGAAAAAAATCATGGTGAAAAGGGGCGTTTAGTAGGAAAAGTGGCTCATCAAAAAGTACTTTTACTGGATGATGTCATAACAGCAGGAACCGCTGTACGGGAGGCGCTCTTGCAGCTACAAGCCGCTAATGCCAAACCAATCGGCTTAATGGTTGCCTTAAACCGAGAAGAAAAAGACCATGAAGACCAAAATACAATACAAAAATTGGAACTTGAATATCAAATACCTGTCCACAGTATAATCACTTTTTCGAATTTATTAGAATACCTTAAGGTAACAGGCAATGCAGAGCAGTGGCAATCTTTACACGATTACCGTGAGAAGTATGGCACATAAATTGACATCTTAACTGTTTACTCCTTTGTAACCAAAAAAGGATTGCTAAACTGAAAAGTAAAGATGAGAAACAGCCATGAGCGATATCTTAAGTATCACCCCAAGTGATGCTTAAGGCATTTTCACGGTAAATGGCTCATAAACTTTGATCATATCAAGTTTAAAATTTCACCAACAAGGCATTTATGACTAAATTGCATCGTTTGCTCTTTTATATTTTCTTTATATCCTCTATTGCCTCAACCATGACCTTAGCAGCAAAAAAGGAAGAGGAAGGCCCCAAAGCACATCTGTATCGTTATAAAAACGCCCAAGGCAATACCGCTATTTCTAAGCAAATACCACCTGAATTTTACAAATACGGTTATGAAGCTTTAGACAAACGCGGCCGAGTCATTGAAATTGTACCACCTGCTCCCAGCGAGCAAGAACAAGAAAAAATATCTAAAGAGCAAAAAGCCAAAAGGCAAGCTCTATTACAGGAAAAAAAGGACCAACAACTACTAAAGACATACAGCAGTGCAAAAGATGCTATACGGGTACGTGATCGAAAGACCAGTCAGATCGATGTCATGATACAAATCACCGAAGCAAAAATCTCAGCTTTACGTAGTGATCATGACAGAGAAGTCGCTAATGCCGCCAGCTTAGAACGAGAAGGCAAGGCTGTTCCTGAAAAATCATTAGCCATTATGGAAAGACTCGAAACTCAAATTTCGGAGTTTGAAGAGTACATCAAAGAAAAAGAACAGGAAAAAACCGAAATCACAACAAAATATGATAGAGCTATTATGCGCCTTAAGAAAATTTCAGAGAAGCAGCCCTATAGCAACACTCAGAATGATTAGATATTTATAGGGTCAAACAAGGGCGCGCAGCCGTACTACGGTTATTGCGGATGAATTTGCTGTGGAACAAGCTGATACCCCATAGCATTCATAATCGCATTTACGCTTTCAAATTTCGGATTGCCTTGCTCGGATAGTGCTTTTTGAATACCTTTTCGTGTAATTCCGGTTTCTTCCGCTAACGCTGATATACCTTTGATACGAGCAATAACACACGCCATCCCCAACAGATTTACAACCGCCATAAAGACCTTGTTCCAACCGACGCAGTCACTTAATAACTGCCCGTTTGCCTTTATGATCTTTTAAAGCGTTTAGCCAAACCTCAAATGGTTCAAGACCATATTGATCTCTATAAAAAATCAGCGATTTTGGTTCTGTAGGTTTAGTCACAATTCCATCCTATTATTAATATACCGTAGCGTACCACAGTACGCAATATAAAACCATTACTCATATCACAGGAAACCAAATCAGTAACTGCTCACTAAAGTGGACCCCCTAAAAACCCATCATGTCAAAAAACCGACCCAAACAACCTCTCCTCGTCACAACAATCACATAGCAAAATCTTGCTAACCTCCATAGGCTCTACTTCTAAAACAGTAACCCATTGTTTTTAATTATTTTTTACATGCTCATACTTAAAAATTCAGTTGGCACGATTGTCGCTTTTATATTTATACACGTTTCGCCTTTAAGGCAAATTGAAACAAAACATGATCAGCAAGCTCGGCTCAATGACTCGCGTTTGCCAAGAAAACATCAGTAACAAATGAAGCAAAGGTTCATAAAATGGTTAACTCACTAAAAGCAGAAACGTTTGAAAACGAGAATAACACCCCAGTTAAAGCAACATCTTTTTCTAAACCACTTTTTACACAACTTACACAGCAAGCAGCCGTCCAACATCCAGTCACTCATAACAACTTCATCACTCTTCTAAACCAAGATTTACAACGTACTTTAGATCTAAAACTACAATTACATACATTTTTCAATATCCTAAAACAACAATTAAATATCAGCAGTCTAGAATACATTCATCAATTCGAAGACATCACACTCCTATTCGGTGAATCTAAACACCACAATTGCAACTATGAAATCATCACTGAAGGAGAACCCCTAGGCAAACTGACTTTCACTCGCCAAAAAAAATTTTTGAAAAACGAACTGAATACCATTGAGCACGCAATCACTGCTCTTATTTACCCTTTACGTAATGCTTTAAACTATTACACTGCTTTACGCTACGCCTTCACCGACGCACTCACTGGTGCCGGCAATCGTATGAGTTTGGACAACACCTTAAGAAAAGAAATAGAAACAGCTAAGCGCTACCGAAAAGATTTATCTATCGCGATGATCGATCTAGACAAATTCAAAACCATCAACGACAACTTTGGACACTCAGCAGGTGATCAAGTACTTAAAGATGTCGTCTCCTGTCTTTCAAAAAACATCCGATGCACCGATAGCATTTTTCGCTACGGAGGAGAAGAATTCGTATTACTGCTCAGTAATACTAACAACGAAGGCGCACTGATCATCACTGAACGACTACGAGCCATGGTCGCAGGCCTCTCTTGCATCTGTGACACCCAAGAAATACCGATCACTGTCAGCGCTGGGCTGACAACTTTATTACCAAAAAAAGACGACCTAGACTCTCTTTTAAAACGCTCTGATAAAGCACTATATAAAGCAAAAGAAATGGGAAGAAATCGCGTAATTAATATCAATCTAAAATGATCATGCCCTAACACGGTAATTCTACAAATTAAAACCTTGCTTTAAAGATGCATCAAATAAACGATAACTCAAGTACGTTTGAAAATCTGCAAATACATTTAATAAAGAAACTGGGCCTTTGACCGTATCGTACGCAGCAAATTCATTGGACCAATTCCAAATAGCCTCTTGTATCCAAGCCTTGTAACGCTCCACAAACCCCTCAATGCACAATACTTCTCTATTGATACTTAAAACCGACATATCCAAACGCATGATTTGCGCAACCAATTGTACAAACAAACCGTAAGAGCCTAATAAACTGTCCAACTTCACTTCGTCATACCCTATTTCACACTCAAATGTATACGCAGGTACACGTTGATAAACACAACTCCACAAACCACCAACAACCGAATCAACAAGAGTACTATCTAAACAATCAACATTTTGTCCACTATTAACCATAGACAGCAGTTCATGCAAAAAATCACAAAAGGATTGAAATACTTCCTGATAGTCATAAGACTTCGCCAACAAAGGGTGGAACCACATCATAGTACCAATCTGAATAGTGTGACGACAGTTCTGCAAATGCTGCAGTAACGATTGGCGGGGACGTGCTGTTGTACCCAGCCACCAACCAACAAAGTCTTCCCGTGTCAACTTTTCTCGTTCTAACAAACTCATAAAAGGCAATCTGTGATTCCCAAAACTCATCCCCTGATCAAGTTGCACAATGTAAACAGGCTGTAAATAAACCCACTCCATTAGCTTATGAGAATGCCGTTTGAGCCCAATCTTTTTCAACCACAATTGCCAAACATCAAGTGCCTTAGTTTCTTGGCAAATAATCTTTTTGTGAGGATTAATCAGCTGCCCCAGTGTAGCTGCTAACTTAACAGGAGATTGTAAATTCTCAGGCATCACAGTATACCTCAAGTACAATAATCACTAAAACAGACAATTGGCTATTTAACAGTAACAACGATCTGATCAAGAATTGATTTCTCTAATTGTAACTACTCACCCCACTTAGAAAATAGCCCTCTGTGGCATATGAAACATAGTTTTCCAGTCATAATTTAGCTTTCAAATCAATTTTTGACTGAAAACAGCCATGAGCGATGCGATTTTCGTCACCCTAGGTGATGAAAATCGCATTTTCACGGTAAAATAGGGCTAAAAACAAAAGCCCCAAATTTCACGTAGGGTGTGAGTAATTACCTCTAATTTATTGTTATTATTAAGGTAACCCAACCGTCTTTGATCAGACTACCTCTAACTGATCCAATTTTTCAGTTTCTAAGGTAAAGTTTACAATATCGAAGTCAGGCAAATATGGCTATAGCTGATTTGTTTTGTTTTTATAAGGCCCTGTTGAAGTTTCATTAGCTAGGTTAGTACAACAAACCACGCAGTACACTAGATCAAACCAGCAGTCAACGACGCTTGCGGCGCAAATAACCACCTCTTTTAGCAGATTTACTAGAAGAAGAGTCATCATGCTCCAAACCTTCTGTGTCTATATCATCTCTACCCTCATCAATCGTATCAGTACGCACCTTTGCTCGTCCGTATAAACCAGTTCTACGCTTTAAACGCACCCCAACTTGCTCACCCAGATTCGCCATCTCATTTAAATCAGCCTCCTGCCAACAACCTACCGACAAACCGCTAGGTAAGATGATGTGTCCAAACCTGACCCTGATCAATCGACTGACTTGAGCACCAACGCTTTCCCACATACGCCGAACTTCCCGATTACGGCCTTCTGCAACCACAACATGGTACCATCGATTTTTACCTTCTCCGCCCTTCTCAACTAAAGAAACAAACTTGGCTACCCCATCCTCTAATTGAACCCCCTTTAGCAACTGCTCAAGAGCCTTAGAGCTAACGGCACCATAAACACGGACAGCATATTCTCGCTCCACCCTGGAAGAAGGGTGCATCAATTTATTGGCGAAATCGCCATCTGTTGTCAATAGCATCAAGCCTGTGGTATTAATATCTAATCGACCGACAGCAACCCATCGCTCTCCTTCAAGCTTAGGTAAACGGTCAAATACCGTTGGTCGACCTTGAGGGTCTGTACGCGTACAAACTTCACCTTCAGCTTTATGATACAGTAACAATCTAGGAACATTGCTTGTTTTTTGTTTCACTGACACTACCCGACCATCCAAATGCAAAATATCTTCAGCTCCCACCCGATCCCCTAGCCGTGCTTGGCGACCATTTAATTGTATACGACCCTGGCGTATATAATCCTCAATACACCTACGCGAGGCAAGCCCCATACGAGCCAATACTTTTTGAATACGCTCTTTAGACAACAGTTACTACCTAAAAGCACTATACTTGTCTACAAAAAAGCTATGAACAGCTCAGCACCAAGCACCAAGCACCAAGCACCAAGCACCAAGCACCAAGCACCAAGCACCAAGCACCATAGTATAGGTAACACCTACATATTTTCACGACAAGCTAACATGAATATACCTACCCTTCTACCAATGACTCAGAATTTAACTGCGCAGATTCTTTCAAAGACTTAGCTGATGATTTTTCGAGTACTTCTTGATTGGTATCACTGACCTCCAATATAGAGCTTTGTACCATAGAATCTTGCGCCAACTCACACCCTAATTGAGGCTCGATTTCTAACTTCTCAATTGTACCTAACTCTTTAATCTCAGCAAGAGGTGGCAAATTTTCCAGGCTCTTAAGATTAAAGTAATCCAAAAAAGACTTAGTGGTCGCAAACAAGGCTGGGCGCCCTGGCACTTCTTTATGACCAACTATACGTACCCACTCACGTTCTAACAAACCCTTAACAATATGACTACTGACCGCAACCCCTCGTATCTCTTCAATTTCAGCACGCGTAATAGGTTGCTTGTAGGCAATTATAGACAAGGTTTCCAAGACCGCACGAGAATAACGCGGCGGCTTTTCTTCCTTTACAGCATACATATACTTGGCAAACTCTGACCTCACTTGAAACCTAAAGCCACTAGCAACCTCACAAAGCTCCAAACCACGACCTTCATAGTCCTGTTGTAGCTGACAAACAGCTTGATAAACATCGTCTTTTTCAACCGCTGACCACCAAGGATCATGGCTTTGTTGCTCTGCCGACAACAAAGCATCAACATCCTCATCAGTCTTTTGCGTGACCTCACCACCGACCGACTCTAACACAGATAGGTGCTGATGGCTGCTCAATTTTTCCCAAATATGTTTTACTGTCATCGGTTTTTCACTGACAAACAAAGTAGCTTCTACCACTTGCTTTAACTGCAAAAATAACTCCGCATCATACTTCATAAACTACTCATCACTCTAAAACACTTAAATCATCGTGCGTAATCCGCAAAGAAACATAAATCGAGCTGTAAGGTTCATGCTGCACAGCCTCAACCAAACCTTCTTTCAAAAGCTCCAGCAAAGCCAAAAAAGTTACAACGACCCCCTCTTTGCCCTCCTCAACCCAAAACAACTCCACAAATACCATAAATTCTCGCGTCGCTAAACGATCTAACACTAATGTCATTCTTTCACGAATAGACAACTTTTCTCGTTGAATCTGATGATGCTCATGCAACTGTGCTCGCTCGGCCACTTCTTTTAAAGCCAGCAGCAACTCCCGCAAGCTCACTTCAGGGTACAAAAGCTGAGGCAATCCCTCTAATGCAGCATGGTTAACCGCATCACTTACACCAGATAAACACACCACCATAAGGTCACGATCAACACGAGGCAACTGATCCAATTCTTGTGCGGCCAGCTTAAAACATTCATACTCTTGCAACCTACGAATAAGTTCTTGCCTTGGATCTGCTTCATCGTCATCTGTCGTAGGCAAACGTGGCAACAAACCACTGGATTTAATTTCCCCCAACATAGCCGCCATCACCAAATACTCTGCAGCCAATTCAAACTGCATAGCATGCATCAATTCAATATATTGTACGTATTGCCTAGTAATTTCCGCTACTGGAATCTCCAACACGTCTAAATTATTTTTTTTAATTAAATATAATAAAAGATCCAAAGGCCCTTCAAAAGCTTCTAACATAACTTCTAAAGCTTCTGGGGGGATGTACAAATCTTTAGGTAACTCGGTATAAGGCTGTCCGTGAACATAAGCAATCACTTCCAAAGGATCTGCAGGAGCGGTCACAACCGCAGGCTCACTAGAGCCGCTTTTCACACCTTCGCTGACCTCAGCCATAGTCGAAACCCAATGCGACCCTAACATCATCTAATGTTTGCTTTGCTTGCTCACGTGCAATTTCACACCCTTCCGCTACGATACTTTTAATTAATCCCCTATCATTTTCGTACTCAATAGCTCTGGCCTTGATTGGAGCCAATTCTGCATTAATAGCATCAATAATAGTACGCTTGCACTCTAAACAACCAATCCCAGCAGAACGACAACCTGTTTGTACCCAATCTTTAATATCTTGATCCGAGTAGACTTCATGCAATTGCCAAACTGGACATTTTTCCGGATCGCCTGGATCACTGCGTCGCACCCGGGCCGGATCTGTTGGCATCGTTTTAATTTTAGCTTCAACCGACTCCGGTGCTTCCCGCAATTCAATAGTATTGCCATAAGATTTAGACATTTTTTGACCATCCAGCCCCGGCATTTTGGCCTGAGGAGCCAACAAAGCTTGCGGCTCTGGCAGGATGGCTTTGCCCGAGCCTTCTACACTGCCAAGCAAACGTTCTTTATCGACTAAAGTAATATTTTTCTGATCATCTACTAAAGCACGCGCCGTCTGCAAAGCTTGCTCATCTCCACTCTCTTGGTAACGTTTACGTAGCTGAGTATAAAGTTTGGCTGCCTTTTTACCCATTTTTTTCAAAGCAGAATTAACCATTGCCTCAAAATCAGGCTCTCGACCGTAAAGGTGATTAAAACGCCTAGCAATCTCTCGGGTCATTTCTACATGCGCAACCTGATCTGCCCCTACAGGGACCCAACCTGCTTTATAGATCAAAATATCCGCACTTTGTAGTAAAGGGTATCCTAGAAAACCATAGGTTGCTAAATCTCTTTCCTTAAGTTTTTCCTGTTGGTCTTTATAGCTAGGTACACGCTCGAGCCACCCCAAAGGGGTCATCATGGAAAGCAACAAATGCAATTCAGCGTGCTCACTCACACGCGATTGAATAAATAAAGTAGCAGACCCTGGATTGATACCAGCCGCCAACCAATCGATAACCATTTCCCAAACATTAGACTCTATCAGGCGAGGGTCATCATAATGCGTTGTCAATGCATGCCAATCGGCCACAAAAAAAAAGCACTCATATTCATGTTGCAAATGCACCCAATTTTGCAATACACCTCGATAATGCCCAAGATGTAATCGCCCAGTGGGCCTCATACCCGATAATACACGGCGCTCTGTTACCACTGCCCCCAAAGCCTTATCTCCTTACACTTAAATCAAATCTAAAACAATCATTTCAGAAATTGAATACTTATCTCAAAAAAAGAAACACAAAAGAAAATCAATGAGTATTCGTTTTTACGATAAAATATTCAAACTCGTGCAATATATCCTAACTAATGACAGATATCTACGAAGTAAAAAGTGAGCAATCCCCCAAGCCCTCTCGTAACACAAGCGGCATCGAGTCCGTCAAATCCACCACACTGGTTTCACTCAGCAGCCCCGTACCGGTATCTAACAACAAATCTACTTGTTTTTTCAAGGTATTTTCAATTTCATCGGGTTCAGTCAAAGGCAGTTCAGCATCGGGCATGATCAAAGTCGTTGTTAGCAAAGGCCCAGATATCTTATTAAGCAAAGCCGATACAATAGGACTGTTAATTAATCTAACACCAATGGTCTTACGACGTGGGTTCATGACCCGCCTAGGCACCTCTCGTGTCGCTCTTAACACAAAAGTATAAGGACCAGGCAATACGGCTTTTAATAAACGAAAAGTGGGATTATCCACTTGACTGTAGATTGAAATTTCAGCGATATCTCGGCACAACAAAGAAAATAAGTGCTTATCAGACAGACGGCGAATACGACGCACACGATCAAGCGCCTGTTTGTTTCCTATACAACAGCCAAGCGCATAAGCCGTATCCGTTTGATAAACAATCACACCACCTCGCTCAATAACAGCAGCCGCTTCTTGAACAAGCTTCAACTGGGGGTTAACCGGATGCAAATACAAGCGCTTTAACATACAAATAATATATGCCTAATAATTGAACGACGATATAGGCTTAAACGCATGATTATTTTGAAGAGCATAACACGAAACGCTCCCGTCCTCTCACACCACCGTACGTACGTGCCTACCAAGCAACCGTGAAAATGCAATTTTCATCACCTGGGGTGACGAAAATTGCATCGCTCATGGCTGTTTTTTATAGATAATTTTACAAGCCTTTCTCCTGTTTGCTAGTTATTTACACATTAAACCGAAAGTGAATGATATCGGCATCTTGGATAATGTAATCTTTTCCTTCTAGGCGCCATTTACCGGCTTCTTTTGCACCTTGTTCCCCTTGATACTTGATGAAGTCTTCGTAGGCGGTCGTTTCAGCTCTAATAAAGCCTTTTTGAAAATCTGTATGTATGATGCCTGCGGCCTCAGGGGCAGTGTAACCAACAGGAATTGTCCATGCACGAACTTCTTTTTTTCCAGCCGTGAAAAAAGTTTGTAAGCCTAGCAAATCATAACTGGTCTTGATCATACGATGTAGGCCCGGTGCTTGCACACCCAACTCTGTAAGAAACTCTTCTCGCTCAATGTCTTCTAGTTCTGCAAGCTCTGCTTCAATTTTGGCACAAATGGTCATGCATTGCGTGTTTTCTTGCTGGGCTAAGGCATGTACTTTTTCAGTGAAACTGTTTCCCATTAAGCTGTCTTCGTCTACGTTCATAAGATACAGCACGGGCTTTGCGGTCAGTAGCTGATAGGGTTTGAGTAATTCCTTTTCTTGGGAAGATAAATCAAGTGAGCGTACGGGCTTGTTCTCATTCAAAGCTGGCAATACTTTTTCTAAGATTTCCATGGTGGCGATGGCTTCTTTTTGTCCTGATTTAGCTGTGCGGGAGATTTTGGTTAAAGCTTTTTCTATGCTTTCTATATCGGCTAAAGACAGTTCGGTTTGGATCACCTCGATATCTTCTGTTGGATTCACTTGACCTGATACATGGATAATATTACTGTCTTCAAAACATCTGACTACGTGAACAATCGCGTCCGTTTCACGAATGCTGGCTAAGAATTGATTGCCTAAACCTTCACCTTTGGATGCCCCTGCGACTAAGCCTGCGATGTCGACAAACTCTACGGTTGTTGGGATGATTTTTTCAGGTTCAACGAGAGCAGCGAGTTTGTCTAACCTATTATCAGGGACGAGAACGACACCCGTATTAGGTTCGATGGTGCAAAAAGGAAAGTTTTGTGCTTCGATGCCAGCTTTGGTTAAGGCATTAAATAAAGTGGACTTGCCAACATTGGGTAAGCCGACTATGCCGCAGTGAATTCCCATAGTATTTGTGTTCCTTAGATTTAGATTTGTTCAGTTAGCAGAAAAGCGGTGTAGAGAGTTCATAGCAGATTCAAAAGCGCCTGATAAAAGCTGCTCTAAATGCTTTAGCCCGGCTTCGATGGCTTGCTCTATTAAGTGTTGCTCACTTTCACTTGGGGTTTTTAAGACAAAATTCAAAACTTCGCTACTTTTCCCGGGATGCCCAATGCCAATACGTAGACGTTGAAAATTTCGGTCTTGACCGAATTGGTTGATGATGTCTTTTAAGCCATTGTGACCGCCATGCCCACCACCTGATTTAAACCGGATGATGCCAGGTGCTAAATCCAACTCATCATGCACTACTAAGATTTGATCGACGGGTATTTTGTAAAACTGGGCGGTTTTTTTAATGGAAATGCCGCTGCGGTTCATGTAAGTCGTAGGCAGTAGAAGCTTGATGTTTTTCTGATCTAGTGTGAATTGGCCGAATTTGCCTTGAAATTTGCTCTCTTCACGTAGTTCAAGTTGGTGTTGCTGGGCAAAGGTACTGACCAAGCACTCGCCGGCATTATGACGAGTGCTTTGGTATTGCTTGCCTGGATTGCCCAAGCCCACCAGTAATTGAATCGCTTTTCCCATTGTTTAAGAGGCGGCAGAGAACTATAATTTACTGGTCTTTTACAGGTTCGTCGGGTGAGGAGGCTATTTCGTCCTCATCACTGCCACCTTTGGCTTGTTGTACATTGGCTACAGTTAAATCGTGATCCTTGCCTTGCAAAAGTGCACCAAGTTGAACGCCTTCTGGAAGAGCCAAGTCGGACAGGTGAACAGCTTGGCCTACTTCGATGTTGAGCATATCCGCTTCGATATATTCAGGTAAATGTTGTGGTAGACAGATGACTTCAACTTCAGTCATTAAGTGTGTGATCAAGCCACCTTTAGTTTTTACGCCGATACATTGATCCTCATTAATGAAATGTATGGGGACATGCATACGGATTTTATGATGTTCGTCGATACGCAAAAAATCAATGTGTATGGGCAAGTCTTTGGCTGGGTCTCGTTGTAAATCTTTAAGAACAACTTTTTGTGCTGTATTTTCAATTTCTAATGTTAAAATATTGGAATAAAAAGATTCTTGTTCCAAAAGCTTGACTAAAGCTTTGAGCTCCATCGTGATCAGCTCTGGGTCTTTGTTGGCTCCATAGACAATGCCGGGTACTTGCCGTTTGATACGACGCAGGCGGCGGCTCGCTCCTTTCCCTGTGTCGGTACGAGCAGTAGCTTGTACCATAAATGAAGTTGACATACTTGCGTACTCCTAGTTTTTTCGTGGTTTTACGTTAAGCCTGTGATACATTCTACTCCCGCGACCAGGAGAGAACAGGCCCTAATTAACAAATCGATCTAAGGACGAATCAAACATAGCGCTAAGTGATTCTTCGTTATTGATGCGCCTTACTGTTTCACCTAATAAGGCAGACAGTGTTAGTTGCTTAATTTTTTCACATTTCTTGGCCGTTTTTGACAAAGGGATACTATCAGTGACCACCAGTTCATCCAGCTCTGAGTGGATGATGTTGTCAATAGCCGTGCCAGACAGTACTGGATGTGTGCTGTAAGCAACGACTTTCAAGGCGCCGTCTGCTTTGAGAGCCTGCGCTGCATTGCATAGGGTGCCAGCAGTATCTACGATATCATCGACTAAAATACAGGTTCTACCACTGACATCGCCAATAATATGCATGACTTTGGATTCGTTGGATTTGGAGCGCCGTTTATCAATTATGGCCAAATCAGATTCATCGAGTTTTTTAGCAAAGGCTCGTGCTCTGATAACGCCGCCTACGTCAGGGGATACTATGATAGGATTTTCGTAGTTCTGCTTGGTCAGCTCACTAAGTAAAACTGGGGTTGCGTATACATTGTCAACTGGGATATCGAAAAAGCCTTGTATTTGATCTGCATGTAGGTCCACTGTAAGGACGCGGTCAATGCCAACGGTAGTGATCATATCGGCAACAACTTTGGCGCTGATGGGGACACGCGCTGAACGCACTCGTCTATCTTGTCTAGCATAACCAAAGTAAGGTATGACAGCCGTAATACGACCGGCTGAGGCGCGACGTAGAGCATCTGCCATAACCAACAGTTCCATAACGTTATCATTGGTGGGTGCACAGGTTGATTGGATGATAAAAACGTCATTGCCTCGCACATTTTCTACAATTTCGATCGAAATTTCACCGTCACTAAAGCGGCTGACTTCTGCTGAGCCCATCGGTATATGTAACTGTCTGGATACTTTTTGCGCCAGTTCTGGGTTGGCATTGCCGCTGAAAACAACAAGCTTGCTCACAAGAATGGGTTCTCTATGTGTTTTTAGGTAAGTTAGAAGTAGTTTAGAATTTGGCTGGGCCGGTAGGATTCGAACCTACGCATGGCGGGATCAAAACCCGCTGCCTTACCGCTTGGCTACGGCCCAATTAATTTTAAAGAGGGCGAAACATACCATAGTAGAAATGATCTGTCACGTTTTGATGGGGTTTTCCGGGTGCTTTTTTGATGCTTTTGATGTTCTAGGTTGTTTTTTAATCTTTGCTGGGTTGTTCGCTGGTTGAGGTTGCGAAAGTACGTTGTGCCTTTTAAGTTGGTGTGAAAATATGTTTATCTTAGATTAGCGTGCAACAAGCACTTGATTTTTGTGTGGGTGAAATATTTATGCCCGTCACAACGGTAGCTTTGCCAGGTTGTTTGCTCTTTAGGGTTGTATGGTAAGCTTTGGCAGCCGTGCATGGATCCTTGAACTCAACAAAACAAGCGCTACCACTGCCGCTCATTCTGGCTCGGCCATATTGGCTCAGCCACTCTAGGGTTGTGGCTACAGTAGGGCAAAGTTCAATAGCAGCTGGCTCACAGTCGTTGCGTGTTTGGTGTAGTTCTAAGTTTTCTATGTCGAGTTCACTCATCTTAACTCTGGATGTATTACGAGTGAGTTTGTTTGAGGCAAACACACTGGCTGTGGAGATACTTTCTTCAGGTTTGATCATTAAATACCAACGTGTTGGTAATGTAATAGGGATCAGTGTATCGCCTATCCCTGTAGCCCAAGCACTGTAACCTAATACGAATAAAGGAACATCCGCGCCTAATTCGCAAGATAGATCGATGAGCGTGGCTTGGGAAAGTTTTAAACCCCATAGGTGGTTTAGAGCTAATAAAGTACTGGCAGCATTTGATGATCCTCCGCCTAGTCCTGCACCTATTGGTATAGTTTTGCGTATTGTAATGTCAACTCCCTGGTGTTTGCTAGAGTTAGAGTATTGTTGTAGCAGTAAGGCCGCCTTGTAAACGAGGTTTTTTTCTTCTGGAATCGATAAACCCGGACAGTAGACTCGAATACGTGTGCTTGTTGTGGCTTGAAACTGAAGATAATCGCATAAATCAATCAATTGAAAGAGTGTTTGAAGCTCATGGTAGCCGTCATCTCTGCGCCCAGTGATATGTAAGAATAAATTGAGCTTAGCTGGGGCTGGTAGTGTGATGAGGCTCATGGCTGTAATAATGCTATAAATCACATGTTAGGGTAGTTAGGGCCACCTGAGCCCTCTGGAGCTACCCAATTGATATTTTGTGCTGGGTCTTTTATGTCACAGGTTTTACAGTGAACGCAGTTTTGAGCGTTGATTTGGAATTTTTTCTCTCCTTGCTCGTTTTCAACGACTTCGTAGACTCCAGCCGGGCAATAACGTTGAGCAGGTTCATCATATTTGGGTAAGTTGCTTTGAATGGGAATCGAGGGGTCCGTTAAAACCAAGTGGCAAGGTTGGTCTTCTTCATGGTTAGTACTGGATAAGAAGACAGAGTCTAACTTGTTAAATGTGATGATACCGTCTGCTTTGGGGTAAGCTATTTTCTTGCATTCGCTGGCTGGCTTTAAACACTCATGATCGGGCATGTCGTCTTGAATGGTCCAGGGAAGTTTGCCTTTAAAGATGCTTTGATCTAAGAAGGTGTAAGCGCTGCCTAATAGCATACCAAACTTGTGCATGGCAGGTGCCACATTACGTGTTTGATACAGTTCTTCGTAGACCCAAGAGTTCTTGAAAGCATCGGTATAAGCAGTGAGATCACCGCCTCCTTCGTCTCCAGAGCTCAGTGCTGCGAAGACTGCTTCAGCGGCTAACATGCCTGTTTTCATTGCGTTATGGTTGCCTTTTATTTTGGCGTAGTTCATGAAGCCTGCCTCACATCCGGCCATCAAACCACCTGGAAAGCTTAGCTTGGGAATGGCTTGCAAACCTCCTTTATTGATAGCTCTGGCTCCATAAGAGACTCTTTTGCCACCTGTTAAATAGGAATTAACGACGGGGTGCAGTTTAAAACGTTGCATTTCATCATAAGGACTGACATGTGGGTTTTCGTAATTCAGATCTGTGATTAAACCCAAGGCTACTTGATTATTCTCTAGGTGGTAGAGAAAGCCACCTCCTGTGGAACCGCTTTCAGTCAGTGGCCAACCAAAGCCGTGAATCACTTTACCTATTTTGTGTTTTGAGGGCTCGATTTCCCACAGTTCTTTGATGCCAATAGCGTAGTGCTGGGTGCCGGTATTGTTTTGTAGATTGAATTTGCTCATGAGCTCTTTGCCCAGATGGCCTCGGCAGCCTTCTGTGAAAAGAGTGTACTTAGCTTTGAGGTCCATGCCTGGTGTGTAGCTGTCTTTCTTTTCACCCTTGTGATTAATACCCATATCACCTGTGCCAATGCCCGCTACACGGCCTTGTTCATCGTACAGTATATTGGTTGCGGGAAATCCGGAGAAAATGTCTGCGCCTAAACTTTCTGCTTGCTCTGCTAACCATCGGCACACATTGCCTAGGCTGACGACGTAGTTGCCATGATTATGCGTGGCAGGTGGTACTAAAATTTTGGGGAAACGGATAGCTTTGGTTGGTGTAGAGAAAAAGTATACTTCGTCACTGCTGACGGGTGCCTTTAAAGGAGCGCCTTTAGCTTGCCAGTCAGGAAACAACTCGTTGAGTGCACGTGGGTCTAGTATGGCACCTGAGAGGATGTGTGCACCGACTTCAGAGCCTTTTTCTACAACAATCACAGAAAGTTCTAGGTCGTTTTCTTGTGCCAGCTGACGTAGACGGCACGCACTGGCTAAGCCGGCTGGCCCTGCTCCGACGATGACAACGTCTACCTCCATTGATTCTCGTTCCATAGATAAAGATCCCCGTTCTGTTACAAGTGCCTGTAAGCGATTGATTTCGAAAAAACAGTTGTGAGTGTTTTTGAGTCGCCCTAAGTGATGAAAACTGTATTTGAGTGTTTAGTATCTTTCGTTGCAGGTATTGTATTATAGGAGAGGATTCGATGAAAATAAAACCTGTGGCTGGTGGGTCAGTGTATAAGCAAACGTATGGTTAAGTGCGCTATTTTTGAGCAAAAAATGATCTTGCATTGAGGTTTGTGCGTTCAATGGTGTGGGTGTATCAGGTATTTTGGTGGCTTTTATTGCCAGTGGCTTTGTTGCGTTTATTATGGCGCTCTAAAAATTTGCGTGGTTATCGTCACCATATTCTAGAACGTTTGGGTTTTGTGTTGGCTCCTGATGACAGAATTGATCTTTGGTGGCATGCGGTATCGGTTGGGGAGATGGTTGCCAGTAAGCCTGTGATTGTAAGTCTTTTACAACAGTATCCGCATTGTAGGATATGGGTGACAACGACTACGCCGACTGGTCGAGATCAGCTACAGAAAAGTTTGAATGAAGATTTGGGTGGTCGTGTTTTTTTCTCTTATGCACCTTATGATCATTTGTTGTGTGTACGTGCTTTTTTAAAGCGGGTACAGCCAAACGTTTTAGTGATGATGGAGACAGAGTTGTGGCCTAATTGGATTTTGGAGGCGAAATGCCGACAGATTCCATCTTTGCTGGTGAATGCCCGTTTATCAGAACAATCGTTGCATGGGTATTTACGCTTTGCAGGGATCAGTCGCCTTTTGCTATCAAAATTGACACTGATTTGTGCGCAAGCACAGGCTGATAGAGAACGTTTTTTACGTTTGGGCGCAAACGACAAGCAGGTCAGTGTAACAGGCAATGTTAAATTTGATATCAGCGTTACTCAAGCGCTTAAGCAGCGATCTAAAACGTTGAGGCAGGGGTGGGGCAAGCGTCGTGTTTGGTTGGCAGCCAGTACCCATGCGAGTGAAGAGGCGTTGATCTTAAAAGCGCATCAAGCGCTTCTGATGAATGATGAAACACTTTTATTAATATTGGTTCCACGTCATCCGGATCGTTTTAATGAAGTGTATGATTTAGTCACATCAATGCAATTGCGTTGTATTAAGCGTTCATCATGCTCTGTGCCGGATCAGCATACACAAGTGTATTTGGCAGACACTATGGGTGAGTTATTGTTGTTGTATGGGGCTTGTGATCTTGTGTTTATGGGGGGCAGTTTAGTTCCTGTAGGAGGGCATAATATGTTAGAGCCTGTGGCTTGTTATGTTCCTGTCGTGATAGGACCTCATGTTTTTAACTTTCAGCGTATTTTTGATTTGTTGGATCAAGTGGAGGGTATCATACAAATTTCTGGTTTTGAGTCATTGATTAAAACCTTAAATCAATTATTAAATGACTCTGTGCGTTGTCAACTAATGACAGAGAGTGCTATGCGAGTTTTGCAGGACAATCAAGGGGCCTGTCAAAAAGTGTGTGAAGCCATAGGTCGTTTTGTTGAGTTTGAGGATTGATTTGAGGGAGGGGGTAATTCTCCATTGAGGGTTGGCCCGAACATCCTAGATTTTATAATTCTAATCTATTGAATAAATTGGATTTTTTAATAAAAGCTTGAATTTTAATGATAGCATCATTAAAATTCGAAGAATGTATAAAAAACGATTAATTCATAATAAGTTAGACCATCTTTTCAATCATTTCCCTGTGATAGTTCTTTCAGGTGCTCGCCAAGTTGGCAAAACAACATTATTAACGCATTTATACCCTTCTATACCTCTCGTCACATTTGATCCTGTGATGGACATTCAAGGCGCTAAAGCTGATCCACAATTGTTTCTTGATAACAACACATCACCGATCATTTTAGATGAAATTCAGTATGCACTGGAACTCGTGCCTATCATTAAACGATATGTTGATAAAAATGACCAGATTCCAGGGCAATACTTGATCACGGGGTCTCAACAGTGGAATATTATGAAAAGCTTGTCAGAAAGCTTAGCCGGAAGATGTGCGATTTTCGATCTTTTTCCTTTCTCACTGATTGAATCTGCAAATGCCGTTGACGAAACTCAATCCTGGGTCATTACGTGGCTTGAAAACTTTGATCGGGCTGGACAACTCTCTGGAAATTCATTAGCACATCTACCCAGTTTAGAACAAATCTGGCGTGGGTTCTTGCCAAAAGCGCTGAGCCTACCCATCAACGCAATCAGCACATTTCATCAGTCTTATATGCAAACCTATGTAGAGCGTGACGTTCGCGTGTACTCAGATATTGGAGACTTACAACAATTCAGACGTTTTTACCAATTGGTCACCGCTCTTACCGCTCAAGAGATTAACTTTAGCCAACTTGGGCGTGAGCTTGGCTTCACACCACAAACTGCACAACGTTGGTTGGAAATTCTAAAGGCAACCTATCAATGGTTTGAGCTCTCGGCTTATTCAGGTAATACCATTAAAAGAATCAGTGGGAAACCGAAAGGTTATTTTTTTGATAGTGGTCTGGCTTGTCATTCTTTGTATATCTCCAGCCACAAAGCTTTGGTTAGCCACCCCCAATGGGGTGCTTTATTTGAAAGTGCTGTTGCCTGCGAAATTCGAAAACAACTCACGACCAGTCAAAATACTGTAGGATTATACCACTGGCGGGCGCACTCTGGAGCAGAGGTCGATATACTTCTAGAAAAAGATGGCATGTTTTTTCCTATCGAAATTAAAGCGAAAACGCACATTACAAAAAAAGATGCACGTGGTATTCACGCATTTAAAGAAACTTATCCAAAGTTATCAGTTGCTCCCGGCTTAATTGTTTATTTAGGACAAGATTTATACCAAGTTGATCGTAATATCTATGCTATGCCTTGGGATTTGAAATTTGAACTTGCAAATGATCAAGTGAGGAAAAATATATGAATTCGATTCCGTAGTTTTTAGGATTTGTTAGCGAAAAAATTTTGGGTATGAATATGTTGTTTCAATAAGGAGTTGACCAAAACTATCTTTAAAAGACACAACCTTCTATTTACTTTCGCCCACAGACAACAGGTTTAAAACAGCCTGAGCCAATATCTGCGTGATTCGATGCTCACATTCACTCAACACACGCCGTATCTCATCCACACCAATAGACTTTGACGACTTACCAGCCGCAGCATTGGCTACCAAACACAAACTGCCGTACTCTAAACCTAGCTCCCTAGCCAGAGCAGCCTCCGGCATCGCCGTCATACCCACAACATCACAACCATCACGCTCTAAGCGCTCGATTTCTGCCCTGGTTTCAAGCCTTGGGCCTTGAGTACAACCATAAACACCTTGGGCATGAAAGGCCTGTTTCGAAAGTCTCAATGACCGCAACAAAGCCGCACGGACAGACGCTGAATAAGGCTCAGTAAAGTCAATATGCTTGAGTACTTGAGCCTCACTCTTATGTTCTGCATCACTCCAAAAGGTACTCGCACGCCCCCAAGTGTAATCAATCATTTGATCTGGCACTACAAAATGCCCAGGGTTAAGCATTCGAGGATGGATACCTCCCACTGCATTGACAGCCACTACCTGCCGACAGCCTAATGTTTTAAGAGCATAGAGATTAGCTCGATAATTGATTTCATGCGGTGGAATGCGATGCGGTTGACCATGACGAGCTAAAAAAACCACTGTACAATCCATCCAATCTCCTTCAATACAATCACCAGAAGGCATACCATAAGGGCTCTTAATACGATGCAACCTCGTGTTTTGTAAAATTGACAACGCATTAAAGCCTGTTCCCCCAATAATACCAATAGACTGCATCCCCCAAACTCCTCAACCAATCAAATCAATCTGCTAAAGCATAAATACCATTAAGATTACGAAAATAACCTTGATAATCCATACCACATCCCACTACATAACGGTCTTCAACTGGCAACCCCACATAATCCGGTTTAAAACCCTGACAATTTTTTCGTTGATGTTGTTTCTCTACCAAAACGGCTGAATAAACTTTTTCTGCCTGCTGAGACACACAGCGCGCCACGATTTCACTTAAAGTTTTTCCTTCATCAAAAATATCATCAACCACTAATACTATTCTACCTTTTAAATCGATACTAGGCTCTATACACCACTGTAACTGCCCCCCTTTAGTCTCACTTTTATATCGAGTAGCATGAACATAATCAAGCTCTAATGGAAAAACCCAACGCTTAAGCAACGCGGCACAAAAAACCAAACCACCTTTCATAGCACATAAAACCAGAGGATTCGCTCTAGCCAGCGCCAATTCTGTCACGATCTGCTCTGCCAACACATCAATAGCTGTTTCAACTTCAGACTCAGTGTACAAACAATCAGCCCTTTCTTGCATCTTCTCTAATGATCGCATGAATTCCACAACATTAAACCTCCCTAAGTCTATTTTCCATCAGCACCCTCTAAAGGCATTTACCCTCTCAACACATGAACCGTTGAGGTTGGAAATGCCACTTCAGCTTCATACTCCTCGACAATGCTTAAGATTTTTAATAACACATCTTGCTTAACCTCATGAAAGCGTATCCAATTTGTAGTTTTTGTAAATGTATAAACAAAAAAGTCTAAAGAAGACGGTGCAAAACTGTCAAAATTCACAATCAAAGTCTGTCCACTATCAATTTCAGGATGCTCAATCAACATATTTTTCACGCTTGCAACGATGCCTTGTATTTTAGAAGCATCATCATACCTGATACCAATCACCTCCTTAATACGACGATGCGACATCCTAGATGGATTTTCCACTGCAATTTGTGCAAAAACAGAGTTTGGGACATATAAAGGACGTTTGTCAAAAGTACGAATATGCGTTAAACGCCAACCAATTTCTTCAACAACACCTTCTATATCTCGGTCAGGGGAGCGCACCCAATCTCCTACCGCAAAAGGTCTGTCCAAATACAACATCAACCCACCAAAAAAATTGGCCAACAAATCCCTAGCCGCAAAACCAACAGCAATGCCACCAATGCCACCAAAAGCCAATACCCCTGAAACACTGTAACCAAAAAACTGCAAAATTACCAAGCTTGCAGTGATCAATACCGAAATACGCAATAACTTACTGACCGCATGAACCGTTGTAGCATCTAACTTTTTCTTCTGAGCAGACCCCGTTTGTAATATATTTATTTCAACATGAGAAATAAAACGTATCAAAGCCCAAGCCAATAAAACAATGACAGAAACATCTCGCAAGGGCAATACAATATCAACCAAGGATGTCCCCACAGCTTGTTCAGCTACTTGCGCTGCCAGCGCAACTCCTATCACCCAAATGAATATGGAGACTGGCTTTTTCAATGCATAAAATAAAGCGTCATCCCAAAGATTACGCGTTAGCTTTAAACGCTGTTCGATACGACCAAAGGAACGATTAGCCACATAGTTGGCTAATAAAGCAATAAATATAATCAAAAAAACTTGTACAATCCACAGATACTGACTTGATTCTGTCACAACAGAGCCAAACCATCTCATGTCTTCTATCATTTTTAATTATACTCTATAAAAACCAAAATCTGTGCTCACCGCAAAGGCAGCGCAGACTTAATCCACTCAACAGTTTCTAAACGCTCATCACTATCAGCAAAACCCGACCAATCAGGCAATGCCGCTCGCCTTAGAGACGCTAAACTTTTTCGCACCGTCAATGATCGCGACTCAAGCGCTGCCAATACTTCTAAACTACTCATACGATTATTACAAACTATCAATAAGTCACAACCGGCTTCTAACGCCTTTACAGCTCTGTCTCGCATCGAACCGGCAATATGCGCCGCCTGCATATTCAAATCATCACTGAAAACCAAACCTTCAAAACATAAATTCTGCCTTAATATACACTGTAACCAATAAGCAGAAAAAGTCGCAGCATACGGATCAGCCTGATCATAAATAATGTGTGCGCTCATAATTGCGTCCAACTGCTGACACAATTCTTGAAAAGGTCTCAAATCTTGTTGCTCTAAACACTCCATCGCACGTTCATCATGTGGCAACTCTATATGTGAATCCAAAGTCACATAACCATGTCCAGGAAAGTGCTTACCCGTCACAGCCATGCCAGCGCGCTTCATACCTGCAATATACGCACCCGCTAACACAACAATTTCTTCTGCTGTACAACCAAAAGCCCGATCTCCAATCACACTGTTGCGGCCATAATCAATATCCAACACAGGCGCAAAACTCACATCAACCCCTAAGGCTAACATCTCACTAGCCATCAAGTAACCTAACTTTTCACTGGCCTGACAAGCTTTAGCAGGCTCTACTTTATATAAAGAACGTAAACACTCTACAGCAGGCAGCCGTGTCAGCGGCTCTTTAAAGCGCTGTACTCGCCCACCCTCTTGGTCAACACATAAAATAAGCTCGGGTCTAATAAAACGAATATCAGAAATCAGAGCTTGTATTTGCTCAACTGTAACAAAGTTTCGAGTAAAAAAAATAACACCCGCCACTTCAGGATGCAATAACAAATCACGCTCACTTGCTGAGACTTCTGTACCTTCAAGATCTACAATCACTCTACCTCTCAACAACCTTCCCCCTTCATGTCGGCACACGCTCCGACTTTACCGTGCAAATACAATTTTCATCACCTAAGGTGACGAAAATTACATCGCTCACGGCTGTTTCTCATCAGAGCCAAGATACAATCACACTAAGACTCAATAACATAACTAAAGCTCAATAGAAACAACAGTGTAGACAGGCACGCGATCAAACAAATCAATAATATCAGCAGAATACATACGCACACAGCCATGTGATGCAGGCACCCCCATGGGCTCTGTCTCTGGTGTACCATGAATGTAAATAAACCGTCTCATAGTATCACAATCCCCCCCTCTGTTATGGTCTTTTTCAAGACCACTCAGCCACAAAATACGTGTTAAAACCCAATCACGATTGGGGAACTGTTCTGCCAGCGCATGTGAATAAATCTCACCTTGCCAGCGCCTACCAATCAAAACTGCATCAACAGGCAGATCCCTCCCAACTTTAGCACGAATAATATGCAAACCCAAAGGTGTACAATAGCTATTTGTTTTTTGGCCAGGTCCATTTTTAGCTGTAGAAACAAGATATTTTCTAACACAACTCCCTTGGCCATCTTCAAGCATCAATGACTGGGTACTAAGCTTAACTTTAATCCTCACAATCAACCCTCAACCTCACTGTTACTACCAAATCGCTCTCGCAATATTGCTTCTATTTTATGTAAGTCTTGATGAAAAGAAAGTTGGTCTTCTAACATATACTTTAGACGCATGTTAACAACTTCAAACAGCTCTTCTTTTAGAGCCTGATTTTCTTCTAACACACGAGCCACCTCAAACCATTGCGAATCTATCAGCTCAAAAACAGATCTTACAGCCTCATTATTTAAGTGATTCAATGCTGCATCCTGCCCACCTACAACAAGAGGCAAATACCTAACAAAAGCTATGATCATATTTTTCGCCACTATCGCACACTCATCCTGGCTATCTTTGCTCTCTTCTACACGTTGCTGCATAGATGCTCTCCAACCAAACCAAGTACTATGTAAAAAATACGCAAAAGTTCTATTCAAACTTTGCATAAATTCTACTGGAATCACTTTGTCACAATAACCTAAACTAATCAGACGCTGCAATACACGACAAAACACACACATAACATTGCCCATTAACACTGAACAAGGAATTTCACATTCTATCACCTTACCAATGTATACCAGAGACTTGCCATTATGCTTGTTCACCTTCTCGGGAAATTCTGGCCTTATTACAGCCAACCACTTAGCAACATTTTTCAATATCTTTTCTCCCATCAACTCTCGCTCATCACAAACCTCTTCCAATTTCTGTATAATGGCAATATAATTCCCTATTAAATGCAGGTAATAATTATTCAATATATGATGCAAAGCTAAATCGGACTTTTCCCCTTTTGAACGCGCCAGCTCCAAACTGGATACAAGCACTACCATCGCTTGCTCATCCAGTCTTGTTTTCTGAATATTAACGTTCGAATCTGTAAATTCCCCTAACTCTTTCATTCTAAAATCTTCCAACTTCTCAAAATTACCAATCAAGCTACTTCTGTTTTTACTTAAATTACAAAGCATCAAACCCTTCAGAAAAGGAAATTTTTCACCATATTGCTTTTCAAGAAAGCACAGTTTACACAATTCTCTGGCAAGATCAGAGCACGGATTAAGCGCATCTTCACTTTCATCACTTTCCACATAACCATTCTCTAACACTATACTCATATTAATAATAAAAATTTGCACCAATATATCTGTAAACTGCTCATGCAAAGATGTTCTAGCTTCTAGAGTCAATCCACCCATCTTCACTGCAGACTCCAAATAGTCCTTCAGGCAATTTACCCACTCAAAAAGAAAGGGTTCAACAACACAGCCTTCCAAACTTTGCCTTAAATTTGAAACAAAAGCAACAACCCAACGCCTTTCTTCAGAAGTCCAAACACCTTTACTCTTATAACTCTGAAGGTAACTAGAAAAAAGCAAAGGGAAATATTTTGATGGAATTTTTTTGTTCAAATTATTCCACTGCTGCACCAACTCATAAGTCAATTGTTTCCTCAAAGCATGCGGGTTGTTTTTTGGAATACAAGCATACTCGACCAACTTTAAATAAAAAGCATCCCGCTCTTTTTTCCCTATAAAGCGACATACACTTTTCATCAAAACAGGAATTTTTTGCCATTCTTTCTCTTTTTTACCTTTCAAGGCCTCTAAACCTTCAACAAACAACCTCATACAATCAACAAAAAAACTCTGGTCTTCTTTTAAAATGTTCACACAAGACGCTTGCTTTTCCAAAATAGGAAACACAGACTGACTTACATTTTTTTGCTTGTCTAGCAAACTTAAAAAATTTTGGCGCATCAATTTCTTATTATCCCAACACAAAAATCCACCATAAAGCTCACAAAGCCTTAGCGCCTCATACTTATATTTCTTATAGTAAGATGCGATCAACCGCAACCAATTCTCAAGCATAGCGACATCGAAAGCTTTAAAAAACTTATTATATTGATCAACTTCAAAAGACTCTAATCGAACACCCACTTGCATCAGTAAATTCGTAATTGTTTTACTGTGATCTTTAGGAACGTTTGAATGGATAAGCAATGCTGTCAATATCTCATATCTAAGCAAACAAATCTGCAATTTTGCGTGATCTCCAACTCCTTTATGCGAGAAAATTTTCCTTAAATCATTCTGCTCCTCTAATATTTTTATTTCTCGAAGCCCAGAACGCAATTCAGTTTCCATCATTTGATTTTTCTCTTCAATAAGACACTGACAAGAATTGATAAAAGGCAGGCAGCTTGGCTTGGCTTGCAACCCAATAATCGATAACCAAAGCCTATCTTGAAAGGTCAAAGCTTGATCAAAGACATATTTAAAATTTTCATATTCCAAATGATCAACATCGTCTTTTTTCAAAATCAGCAAAGATAAATTCAATTTACTTAAGCAAGCTATTTTTTTTTGTTTTAGCTGAAGAGCATAAAAATCCAAATAGCTTTTAATTTTATCTACAGATAAAATTTCAGATAACATATCCACATGAAAAGAATTGCTTCGAATAAGTTGATGCAAACAAGCATCAAGCTCTTCAGGCACAGCACTTATCAACAACCCATACTCTAAAGTCTTAAGCGTATTATTTTTTTGTTTATAGTGCTTATACAAAAACTCATCCAAAACTTTCTGGGAACTACTATCATCACGCACTTGCAAATCTTTTTTTAATTGCAAGATCAAATAATCGTAATCATGATACTGCAACAAACAAGAGCAAACTTCTTGCAAAGTCACAGCCCCCCAACGTAAATATTGAGGTATCGCCAAGTCATGAAAATTGAATGACTGAACAATATTCCCTACAACACTGTCTTTGACAGACAAAAAACGTTCAACATCATTGTAAAATACAGCATTCATGCAGTCATAGAGTTTCGCTTCTAAAGGGCCTTCCCTAAAACCAAAACCTTTATCCTCTAGCTTCAGAAACCGAGTCATAAGCAACTGTTTTAACCTATCTAACTGACCAAGCTTTACAAAATGCTGCATCAGCTCCACATAACAGTTTCCCAACATTTGTATAACAGTAGTCTTCACCGCTTTTGAAGGTTTAAAGGTAGGCAGCTGGGCAGCAAACCGCTCAAGTCTACTCAAAGCCCCATCAAGGTTAACACCACTGCAACAACACTCTTTATAATGCTGTGCGATTTCAAGCAAATACTTATGTATATCCACATTTTTATGATACTTTTCAAGAGACTCAAAGTAAGTACCAAAAGGCCTGTATTCTTTTTGCGCTATTTTTATACACTCCTGACGAGCACATAACTTCACAAATAAATCCAAAAGCGGCTTAGGCTCTATCCCAACACCATCACGATGCACTATGAGTGCCGCAATGATTTTCAATAAGTCAAATGATAATACAAACAAATTATTCGAAAAAGCTCGCTCAGACACATCAAGGAATAAACTTAATGCAGATTGCGTGGTATCAATCCCCACTCTATACAAACAGCCTCTTATAGCCTTCAGTATTCTTGAATTTGACAAAAATTTCTGCGTTTGGTCTTCACTTGTCATAGAAAAGCACTTGAACAGCACTTGCATTAACTGATCAGGAGCAGAAGATTTTAATGCCCAATTAATAGTACACACAGCAACTAAATCAGGATCAACTCCAAGCTTTAAACACAAATTAAGGTAGGATACACTTTTATAACAAGAAGCAAGCTTGTACAGAAACAACATTAATTCCCATACCACTCTCTGCATACAACCACCGACAGAACCAGACTCACTAGATGACAACATATCAATATTGTTAACCAGCTTATCAATATCAAAAACTGTACAATTCATAAAATGAATTTTTTCAATCATAGCGTGAAATATGTTTTTTTCTGTTCTGCTTGGAAACAAAACACATAGTGGATATTTCTTTAAAAAGCGGTCAATAACACGATCGAATGCAGTTCGAGCAAAGCATAAAAACTTTTTTTCCAATTCACCAAGATCATCATGAGAATAAGAGTAGACCATGGCGTACAAACTTTTAAACACCATATCATCAGAAAAATGTTCGTATCTTTTACGCAAAACAGAAATATTTTCTAAAATTTTCTTGCATCTATTACTACAACTTTCAATTTCATCTTCTGCTAAATCCTTCCAATCATCATTATTATTTTCAAGCCGCATACTTAACCTTTTCTGGCGTCTCTCAAGCTTTACGTTTTCATCATAGTAACTTTCAAGACAATGCTGAACTGCGCCAAGGTACGCTTCCCTAAATTCAGAAGTCAGTAACGCTCTATACTCATCACTTAATTTAACATCAACACCTTTTCGCACGCTCACACATTCATGAAGATACAAAAGTCTAACAAAATGAACTAAAAAATAATTCTCTCTGGAAAGTGTAGAAAAATAATCACCCACAGAAACTTGATTTGTCCCTGGAACATATTCGACACCTGTCTTCTTATAAAAAGAAAATAGCTGTTTAACAAAAAACGGATTCAACAAACCAAAATTTTCATATTTATTCTGCAACTGTGAAAATCTTTTAAAAATATCTCCAATTTTTTGACTAACCCCCATTAATCTCAATTCTTTAAGCCAAACATAGGTTTTTGGTGAAAACAAACAAACACCTTGAGCGTTTTTCGACTGAAGATCAATCACAATCACAAAAGTTTTATTGACTACATCAAAAGATAAATCTGACGCACAATCGAACGCTCTCTCACCCTTAACATCTATAACCATATCTACACACAAAGCGCTTTTTACTCCGACAAAGCGCACCTTATCCATATCTTTATCAATTTTTTTAATTTTCCCATAGATATGATTTTTTAAAATTTCAAGAAAGGTCTCTTTAGATTTTCGAGTTTTCAAACTAACATAAAAATCAACATCTTTAACAGCAGAAAGGTCTCTCCCCCCTTGCATAAATGCTTCAACTAATGATCCTTTCACCACCACATAATTCAAGTTATCTCTAGTATTAGTTTGTACCCAACCTAAGAACTCCTCTATATTATTGGCAATATTAGAAACACTGACATTGATATCTGAAAGTTGCTTCCAATCAACATTAAAAAAATATTGGAGCTTATTTCGAACGATAAAATTAATTAATGCATCAAGATTATATTTTTCACAAAACTGAGAAGCAGAACCCAAAAGCTCAGAAAAATAGCGTTTTATGATATTATTCCCACTGTCCTCTTGTACCAAAGCAGATGCGAAACTTAATCCAGAAGAATTAGCAGCCATAAGGTTAGGTTGAATAAAATCCATCCGAGCAGGGCATTCTTGTGTTGCTTTAGGTTGCTTAACCGAACCTACTCCACACTGCTGACTTGACACTGATGTCAATACATTACGGGTATTACTACTTTCAACTGTCATAGCTTATGATGAACATTGCTTTCTATACTCAAATTCAAATCAGGGCTTTGATAGTCTATTCGATTCAGTATCTCAAAAAACTCCAAAGTCTCTTCATCACAAACTTTTGCTATTTCACATAACTTTGCCAAACTGACTTTTTCACATGCTTGCCTGCACAAAACACATGTTCTCATACTATCTTCATCATAGTCTCCTCCTCTTATACACATAGAGTGATAACAATGCCCGCAAGAATAAACCCAAACTCGTTCAGCCTGAATGCCTACTTCTTTTCCTCGTTTTTTTGTCCTCTCTGGAATCAGTTCATCACGGCAAATAGGGCAAACATCTCGTCTAACTTTAAAACTGCATATATCCCAACTTGCTTGTGCAGGAACAGAAGAATTTTCTATCATGAAGCAAATACCAACCTATATCATTATTATGCCCTTTAAAAACTCATGATGAGGGCTTTGTATAATTTACCGTGAAAATACCTTTTCCATCACTTAAGGTGACGAAAAAGGTATCACTCATGGCTGTTACCATGAAAATGCAATTTTTTGTTGGTAAAGATAGTATATGAAACAATACGAAACTCAAGTTTTTTACAAACTTTACGCTAACGTTTGTTGATATCTTGCTCGTTAGTGGATTTATGAAAGCAAGTCTATCAGAAGCTCCAAATCTTCCAACTCCAGCTCTCCATCACCCTCTCCTCCACTGCGAACGGATTCAATCAAAGAAAAACCCTCGCCATCATCAGCCGCCAGCTTAAACAATATATTTGCAAGCTTGTCAGTATTCTGAAATTTTGGATTATTATCATTACCTATGGCATTATTTGTTCCACTCTCATGACCGGGGACCTCAAGCCAAACAGCAAACCTGCCTGGATCGCCATTCGTCTGAATGACTCCGCTAGACCCTGCAGGATATCCCAAAATCATTAATACATCATCAAATGAAACAGTATTATCCAACCCCGCAATAGCATGATCTGTTCTATTCTTACGACCACTACCATCTGTACCATGCTCAGCCCATGTTCGCTCTTTTGATGAGTCAACATACTCATCACCGTCGCTCTGCTTGCGTGTAAAAAATAACTTCTCACGTAAATACAGTAAATCTTCTTTTGTAATACCCAACTCTTTTAATTTCTCAATCGCATTAATTATAAAAAGATCTGCTGTATAGTATTTAAGGGCAAGATCCATATCCCTCACCGTAATAACACCTGGAGTATCTTCATTTTGTATCTTGTCGATTGCATCAAACACAGCCTCATTACTTAGAAGCTTCTCAGCTGTATTGACCATCCAAGACTCAATCTGAATCACTTGGCCATCAATCAGCACTCTATCTTCCCCCGCTTCATGCGCATTCAATAGTGCTTCTAGATCTGTCCGACCCACTTGACCATCTTCACCGCCTATCAACTCAATTAACCTTTGTAGATCATTCAAATCATTCTCTGTGTAACCTGCACTGATCAGAATTAACCGCACACTGTTTATAGAATTAGTGGCTTGCTCTTCATCAGGTTGCCAACTGTCCACACTTCCATTTTGTCGAAGCACCTCTACTGTCTCTTCATCTACTCTATCTTTTAAATCAGCGGCAACAGCTTCAGCTTCATTTGCAAAAACAGGATCGTGTACAAAAGGCCGATCAATACCAGCATACTCTGTTACCTGTGCACGAAGAGCTGTACCATCTGCATCGTACTTAATCGCTGTAACACGCTCAATATGACCGTTATCATCGATCTCCACTGTAATTTCAGTGCCATCTTCTAACACAAAGACTGTATCGGCATGCAGCGACAAGCCACCTTCTTGACCAATCACAAAACTCTCACCATCTTTTACGAGTTCAAACGAGCCATGAGCTGAAACAACAATCGTATAGCCTTCATCCAGCATGATCTCAAACTCATCACCTGTCTGTTCAACCGACCAACTCTCCAACGGCGCATTAAGCACCGAATCTGCCTCAAACAACCACCCTTCCAACTTCTCCATAGAAATAGCCTCACCCGATCTAACGTCAAAATGACTGACTAAAATGGCTTGTAGCCCTTCACGCGTAAAACCTTGGAGACCATCTTCGGGAACAGTATCCAACTGATCCATCAATCCACCACCTTCAAGAGAGACAAACCTCCCTTGCTCATCCCGCATATATTCACCTGTCAATGCATCTTTCTGATAAGACAAATCCAGTATTTTCTGAGCCATAGCCCGTTCAGCAGGAAGCGCATTCGGATCTCTCGCTATGATCAGCAGCTCCTCTGCTGTGAGCACACCATCTTCACCTGCTAAGCTGTCAAAATCATGCATCAAATCCGGGCCTTCTACTCCAAACTCCCCATACAAAGCACCACTACCTAAACCCAATTCAATTAAGTTCAATAAGAGGCCCGCATTATTCTCATCATGCTCAGGAGCCGTACGCACTGCCATACCCATCAACGTTAACTTAATCTCCTCAAACATAGCAACCGCTTGCTCTTTTCTTGGGCCATCTGCTAGCAACACAGATGCATCCAACACCCGTTGCCCACCTTCATTTAAATAGGATTCTACGATGTCAATCACAGCTCGTTTTATTTCAGCCTCCATGCTTTGATCACCGGCCAACGACCTCTCCGCATCAACAATGTCATAAATATTAATCTGACGCTTACCAGCAAAGATACGCTCAAACAATAACTCGAGCAGGACATCTCCCTCAGGGTCTATCTCCCTTAATTCATCTAAACTCTCAATTCCCAACAAAGCAAGAACCTCAAGGGCAAAATCAGACGTACTAACAGCAACATCATCCGACCCTTCAGCAGAAGACGAAGAAGGTGGTGGTAGACGCGAGTCCTGTGAATCCACTTCACCGCCAGACTCGTCCTGAACTAAGTTAACATGAACCCTTGCTGTCTCAACGCTCTGCATCAAAGATGTGACCGATACCACTGACAACCCCCCAAAGTGTGACATACACAAAACACAAAATTATGCTAAAAAACGCAACACTTAACCCCATAGTAAAAACAATCGATAAAAAACGTAATATAACTTTGGGTCTGGTTAGAGAAAACAGCCATGAGCGATGCGATAAGCATCACCTCAAGTGATAAAAAAGGTATTTTCACGGTAACAGCCATGAGCGATGCCTTTTTCGTCACCCTAAGTGATGAAAAAGGTATTTTCATGGTAAAAAGTGCTACAATGGCTGATTTACAACTAATGAGCCAAACAAAGCAACCTTTACATGATCGGTTCACTTTTTATACAAAAATATCCGAAGAAGATACCAAAACACCATATCCACACTAACCGATTCCACATTTATTTATGGTGCATTTATACTCTATATACACTAACCATGATATACCCAAAACCAACCTTTGCACAGACGGGCACTTCTATCAATGCCAATATCAATGCCAACATACACAGTCAACTTATATCAAAACAAAAATCACTGTTCAGCACACAAAGACAACTTTATCAACAAGCACTCACAGCCCTATCAAACAAACACAACAAGACTTATAGAAAACTAAAATCACAACTGACAACCTATCCACTTCATCTCTATTTGACTTATAAAGAAATCACCGCTCAAATTAAATCAGGAAAAGCAAAAACAAAAGAAGTCAAACACTTTCTCAAACAAAACCAAGACACACCACTTGAAAAGAAATTACGAACACTTTGGCTATCTCATCTTGGCCACAAAAAACATTGGAAACAGTTTTTAAAGTTTTATCAACCCAGCTCTAACAGAAAAATGAAATGCTTTTACTACACAGCTTTACTCAAACAAAAAAAATATGAACAAGCCTACACTGGCGCTAAAATTTTGTGGCTAGTCGGCCACTCACAACCCGATGCCTGCGATACTTTATTCGCCACCTGGATCAAAAGCAGTGCCTTCAAATCCAAATATTACTGGGAGCGCGCACAAATAGCATTGTCGCAAAAAAACTTTCAGCTAGCACAATATTTATCTAAATCCATGCATAAAGCCCAAAAAGAAAAAACACAATTATGGATCAAAACCTATCGGCAACCGATGCTTCTGAAAAACAGCAAGTTATACCAACCAGCACAGGCTGTGGACCAACAGATTATTTTAATGGGTCTACAAAAGCTTCTAAGGCAAGACACTGCCGCTTTCGAACAAATATGGCCGACTTACCGTGACAAAATAACACGCACCTCTAAACACTATCAAACTTTCAGCCATTTCGTTGCCCGCTGGTACTCTTACCATTATGACCCAAAAGCTTGGGGCTGGCTCCATGAAGCAGATCCAAAACTGCAAGACTACGAACTCATACAACGCAGGATACGCATGTCACTCAAAGAACAAGACTGGGCACGGCTACATGCTTGGCTATTAAGCCTACCCCTACAGTACTCTCAAGAGTTGAGCTGGCAATATTGGCTGTGCCGAGCAGAGTTAGAGCAAATCAAAAAAAATGCCATATCACAACTGACAGTTAAACTCAGACTGCCCCCCACAGCCATCGAAACACCCATTGAAGCCAATTTGCAAGCACCTCACCAAGCTTTTATCAGCAGACTTTTGCAAGCCACTCCCATCAATAACAATCTCAATGAACACTGGCACCTCCACAACAGACTCCTGAACTTACGTGATAAATTAGAAACGCTCTCAGAAACACGAAGCTTTTACGGCTTCCTTGCCAGCAACATGCTGAATAAACAACTGTCACTTAATTACGCAAAATATACAAGCTCTACCCAACAACTGCAACACATCATTAAGCAACCCGGCATCACTAGAGCCTTAGAGTTGTTTCTTTTAAAAGACTTTCCCAATGCCCGCTCCGAGTGGATATACGCTACCAACGGATTTTCCAAACAAAAGAAAAGCGTTGCAGCCAAAATAGCACACCTTTGGGGTTGGGACAATCAAGCCATTCATACAGCAGCCTTCTCTAGCCACAAAGACGATCTCAATATTCGCTTCCCTCAAGCCTATAAAGACCAAGTGATCGAGCATGCCCGTAAAAACGGCCTATCAGAAGACTGGATTTTCTCCTTAATTCGCCAAGAAAGCGCCTTCATGCCAGATGCACGATCATCGGTAGGTGCACTGGGCCTGATGCAAATCATGCCAAGAACAGCTCAACACATTGCTCGCAACAACGGTTATAACCATAGCGGAAAATACGCTCTGCTAAACCCAAAACACAATATAAAATTTGGCACTAGCTACTTAGCTGAATTACTGGAACAACTCGATGGCAGTTTACCTATGGCTACGGCGGCCTATAATGCAGGCTTGAGACGAGCCAAAAATTGGCGACCTATCACTGCGCCGGAGCCTGGAGATATTTGGGTAGAAACCATACCCATTCGTGAAACACGGGAATACGTCAAAAACATCATGACCTATCAGGCCATTTATCGACATCACTTAAATCAAGCAGTGCAGCTGTCAAGCACTTTAAATACTATTCATCCCAAACAAAGGTAATAACTTCTATGATGCAAACAAACTCAACAGCACTCACCCAGTCTCAATCCATCGCCGGCTTCTGGCGCAGAGCAGCCGCTATTTTCTATGATAGCCTCATCGTCGCTGCCATTGCTTTCGTGGTCAGTAATCTATACCTTATCTGTTATCAATTACTCAACCAAACTACAAACACAACCCCCTCAGCTCAAGTACTACAGCTCACATTATTTCCTCTTATTATACTCAGCTGTTTTACTTTTTTTACTTGGTTTTGGTTACACGGTGGCAGAACACTGGGAATGCGTGCTTGGCACCTTAGAGTTGTTACCCAAAACAAAGAACAGCTGAGTTTACAGCAAGCCTCCATTCGATTTACTGCCAGTTTACTCTCTTGGTCTTGCCTAGGATTAGGCTTTTTATGGGTGTTAATAGATAAACAAAACTTAAGCTGGCACGACAGATTGTCAGGCTCTCAACTCATCATTGATAAAAGCAAAAGCCTTAATTCATAAGGCTTGTTAAAAAACACTCCATTTTTAAAGCCACGACTCTCTATGGAAAGTTTATTGTCACAAGAAAATTATGGCTCTTGATTGATCAGCCTAATGCTGACTAGGGTTTGAGTATTGGAAAATACTGTTCCTAACTCTTAACTTTATACCCAGTCTTGAAAATCCACCAAACAGTCACTAAACACAAAAGCATAAACCCAAAAGTCATGCCCACACTGACCCCAACAGCAACATCAGCAACCCCATAAAAACTCCAACGAAAACCACTGATCAAGTACACTACGGGGTTAAATAAAGTAATCTTCTGCCAAATAGGCGGCAACATATCAATAGAATAAAAACTTCCCCCCAAAAAGGTCAAGGGTGTCACGATCATCATGGGTATGATTTGCAGCTTTTCAAAACCATCTGCCCAAATTCCAATAATAAAACCAAATAAACTAAATGTAAGCGCCGTCAACACCAAAAACGTCAACATCCAAACAGGGTGCTCTACTTCATAATCTACAAAAATACGGGCCGTTAATAGAATTAAGATGCCCAATATAATCGATTTACTCGCTGCAGCACCAACATACCCCAACACAATTTCAAAAGCAGAAATAGGCGCCGATAACACTTCATAGATAGTACCCGTAAACTTAGGAAAATAAATCCCAAAAGACGCATTGGAAATACTCTCATTGAGCAAGGACAACATAATCAAACCAGGAATGATAAAAGCCCCGTAACTCACACCACCAATCTCACCCATTCTGGAGCCAATTGCTGCACCAAACACGACAAAATATAAAGAAGTTGAAAGCACAGGAGAAGCAATACTCTGCATCAAAGTACGCCCTGTACGAGCCATTTCAAAGAGATAAATCGCCCAAACCCCACGCATGTTCATATCTTTTCTCTCACCAAATTCACAAAAATATCCTCCAACGAACTTTGGCTCGAATGCACATCCTTAAAATCAATACCTTCCTCATTTAATTGTCGCAACAGTTGCGCTATCCCTGTCTCTTGCCTTTGCGTATCAAAAGTAAAAACCAACTCATACCCTCCTGCTGTTATTTCTAGCGGATACTGCACCAAAACCTCAGGCAAGGCCTCTAAAGGCTTTTTTAATTGAAGCTTTAATTGTTTTTTACCCAATTGCTCCATTAAAGTGGTTTTTTCTTCCACCAAAATAATTTCACCTTTGTTCATCACACCAATACGATCAGCCATTTCTTCAGCTTCTTCAATATAATGCGTTGTTAAAATGACCGTGACGCCCTTCTCTCGCAATTCGCGCACCATAGTCCACATATCACGACGCAGTTCAACATCCACTCCAGCTGTGGGCTCATCCAAAAACAACACATTCGGCTCATGGGATAAAGCCTTGGCAATCATCACTCGACGCTTCATTCCGCCGGAAAGCGCTATAATTTTTTCATCTTTTTTATCCCATAAAGACAAGTCTCTTAAAATCTTCTCAACATACGTTCGATTGCTTGGTTTACCAAATAAGCCTCGACTAAAATTCACTGTACTGATCACACTTTCAAACGTATTAGTAAACAACTCTTGAGGCACCAAACCCACTTTAGATCGCGCTGCTCGATAATCAGCAAGGATATCATGGCCATCCACAGTCACAACCCCTTCACTAGGCATGACAATACCACAGATAATACTGATCAACGTTGTCTTACCGGCCCCATTAGGGCCCAACAAGGCAAAAATTTCACCTTTTTTGATATCCAAGTCAACGCCCTTTAAGGCAACAAAACCGGAATCATAAACTTTGGAAAGACCTTTAATAGAAATGACAGCTTGCACACAAACTCCTATTCAAAAAAGTTAGAGATCAACCAAACAGATAAAGCAGGCGCAAAATATTGTGACGTTTGATCAATATACACTTTCCATGGCATAAAAATAACCACAGCCAAAGCAAGCAAAATCCAAAACCGCAAATACAAAAACCGCCAAGACCAAATAGCATAACCCACTAAAAATAAGATAGAAATACCAGAAATTCCGTAAATAATCCATAAATACTGATATTGTGGCTCATAAAACATGCCTTCTTACCTCTTTCTAGTCCTCACGAATCTTCATGATTTTTTATCACTGATCCCAATGCATTTTCAACAAACCAACACTCTATCTGCTGCTGCAATTCTTCCACTATCACAGAAAAACGCCACCCTGTCTGCCAAGTCTTCAGTACAGTGCATTCTTGACCACTTAAACCTCTTTGCCGATCCTGATGAGCTCTCACCAAAGCAATCAATTGCTTTTTACTAACCAAAAACTCCGGCCTGACACCCAAGTCATCGGATCTACCTTGTACACTTTGCTTTAGCTGAGCAATCAAAGGCCTATACACCTTAGATAACGGTGCAATCACAACTAACTCTTTCTCAAGAGGCATCTGCGCTGCATCAGCCAACACCTCTAAACATTGCGCCCCATAACGTTTTAATTGAGCAGGTTTCAAACTATGGAGCCTGCTTAAACCCTTACGATCCTTTGGATTACAGCGCGCTAAATCGTACAACCCTGTATCTGTAATCACAAAACCACGTGGCAAGTCCTCACGTTCAGCAACCTGTTCACGCCAAATAGCCAAACGCTGCAAGGCCAACAAAGCATGACCGCACAAACGCCAATGATTCGCAATACGTAAATAAAGGCGATCAAAATCTGTATCAGCTAATGCATGGGCTTTTTGTGCAGATACTTCTTCATCATGCCAAGCTAAACGCGCCTGAGCCTCTAACCTAGATTTCAATAACTCATATAAAGCCGGCAAGTATTTTACATCGTTGGCCGCATAGCTCATCTGATAATCTGCCAACGGGCGCTGTAACCAATCTGAACGAGTCGGCCCACTATTGAGCACTACAGCAAACTCTTTTTCGACCAAACGGTTGTATCCCAACTGCAGCTCTTCACCCCCCAAACACCTCTGTGCAATCTGAGTATCAAATAAAAGTTCTGGTAACACAGCAAACTGATGCTGAAAAATTTCAAGATCCTCGGTACAACCATGTAATACTTTAACAATCGTTTTATTCTTCAAAACTGAACAAAAGCCAGACCAATCTTGAATATTTAAAACGTCTACTAAGTACTGCTGCTCATGCCCTACTAAAGCAATTTGCAACAAAGCCAACTTCGGATAAAAAGTTCTCTCGCGAATAAATTCCGTATCTAAAGCGACAACATTTACTGTGTACATCACTTCACACAGGGTATCAAAAGCTTGTTGATTATTTATTAAACAAGGGTTAGCCTCATGACCAAAACAAGCCTCTTTCATCAGACAGCAATCTCAATCCATGATCGCTAAGGGCTTACGTTCACTTAAAGCATGCGCCAGAGTACTGGCACTGATCATATCCAAATCACCCCCCATCGGCACGCCATGCGCAATACGTGAAACCGCAATTTCATGGCCTTTGATCTCTTTTAATACTTCTACTAAATAATGCGCCGTCGCCTCACCTTCGACTGTAATACTGGTAGCAACCACGACCTCTTTTACTGCATTTCCTATACGACGAGCTAACTGACTAAAACCCAATTGTTGTGGTCCCATACCATCTAACGGAGAAATACGGCCGTGCAACACAAAATAGTACCCATGATAGCCTCCTGCCTGTTCAATAGCCATCAAGTCCATGGGCGATTCAACAATACATAACAAAGCCTGATCACGGGTCTTGTCAGCACAAATATTACAGCGTGGTTGTTCTGTATGTACACGGCAAAGCTGACATTTTTTAATGTCATTCATACTCCGTTCTAGAACATTGGCCATCATGCGGGCACCAGCACGGTCCCTTTCCAATAAATGCAGCGCCATTCTTTGTGCAGACTTACGACCCACACCAGGCAAACACTGCAAGGATTCTATTAATTCTTGCAGCAAAGGGCTTAAAGATAACAAAGTATCAAGACTCTCAATTCTTAAGATTGAATAGACTTTGAAGGTCCATATGACTAGCAATCCCACCCAGTTTTTCCTGCTTGTAACGCTCTAGCTTATCTAACCCATCATTAACCGCTGCTACCAGTAGATCCTGCAGAACCTGCTTCTCTTCTGCCATGACTTCATCACTGATCACAAATTTTTTAACTTCCTGCTGCCCCTTACGAAAGGACATATGAGCTTGCACCATCCCAGCACCCGACTCTCCTACTATTTTAGCCTGAACCAATTCTTGCTCTATTTTACCCAGTTCATCTTGCATCTTTTTTGTTTGTTGCATAATAAAATCTAAAGAATTACTCATTTCTCACAACCTCAACTCACTGTTCTTTTTTAACTATTGACTATCACAAACTTCAGGTTCAGATGATGATATAGGGGTAATCGAATCCTTTTGAATCACCGCGCCCAAGTTGTTACGCAGCCCTTGCAAAAAAGGGTCCGACAAAATTTCAGTCTGTGCCTCTTGTTGCGCTTGACTCTGCGCGTTCAACTGCAATTGCGCAGGTGTAAGCTGTTCATGCTCACAAACCAATACCTTAACCTGGCAATTAACCCCAAACACAGACTGCAAAGCTTCAGTCAATTTCGTCAGCGCAGCTTGTGTTTTCAATGCTTTCAAACTGGGTGCCAAATGCAATTCAAGCAAGTCATCCGTACGACGCGCCAACCAACAATTATAACCAAGATTGCGCACGCTTGCATCAACAGACAAAGATTGCAGCAGTGACTGCCATGACTGATTAGTTTGCCCTAATTGCTGTTGCTCGGGTTGATCTTTTAGACTCATCTGAGCATCAGACACTTGCACAGGCTTTGACTGCTCTAGTAGCAGCGGTTGTGGCTCTGCAATCTGTTGCTGTGACCGAACCCCAGCAGACTCTGCTAGCGGATCAGGTCCTACCGACAATTCAAATAACAACATACGTAAGAGCATCATTTCAAAACCTTCACGCAGATTCGGCACTAAATTTAAATCACGATAACCAAGCAGTGCAATTTGATAATACGCCTGCAGCTGCGCTTCAGAAAAACGGGCCGCCAACGATAACCACGACTGTGGACTGTCAACGGATCGCTCAAGCATACTAGGTACAGACTTAGCCAAGGCTAAGCGATGCAAGGCACTGATCAACTCTTTAGCCAGTTGCAACAAATCAACACCTTCTTGCGCCCAATTTGCAACCAATGATAACAAAGCATTGGCATCCTGCTGCGACAACTGCTCCAATAAACTCAACAAAACCTGCTGATGAACAGTACCCAACATAGCATGCACTTCATCGGCCAATAATCGGCCACCCCCATAAGCAATGGCCTGATCTGTCAAACTCAAAGCATCTCTCACACTCCCTTGTGCTGCTTGCCCTAAAGCTAAGAGAGCCTCTTGATCGAAATCGACACGCTCTGCGGTCAGTACTTGCTTCAAATGCTCAGCTATTAAGTGTGGTAAAAGCTGTCGTAAGGAAAATTGCAAACACCTAGACAAAATAGTGATGGGTACCTTTTGCGGGTCAGTTGTCGCTAAAATGAATTTCACATGCTCTGGGGGCTCTTCTAAGGTTTTGAGCAACGCATTAAAACTGTGTGCGGACAGCATATGCACTTCATCAATCAAATAAATTTTAAACCTGCCTCGAACGGGTGAATACTGAACATTTTCTAACAACTCTCGAGTATCTTCCACCTTAGTCTTAGAAGCGGCATCAACTTCAATCAGATCAACAAATCGCCCCTGTTCGAGCTCCTGACAAGCGACACATTGGCCACAAGGGTTGGGAGTAATGCCCTTCTCACAATTGAAACATTTTGATAAAATTCGAGCTAACGTCGTTTTACCGACCCCTCGTGTGCCAGTAAAAAGATAAGCATGATGTAATCTATTGCGTTCAAGCGCATGCTTTAAAGCTTGGACAATATGATCTTGACCAACAACTTTTGCGAACCCTTGCGGGCGCCACTTTCGAGCAAGCACTTGATAAGACATTGAAAAAAGCTGCCATAGACATGAGCAAATATCAAGCCCAATAAGTTAGGCGGCAGCCTTATCAGCCGGTTTCAGCACACAAGTCAGCTGGTACCGTTGCTCCCTTCCGGGCCTGGCGGGGTTAACAGCCTATCATTGCCAAAGGGCCAATAAGACCACCATAAAACAGAGATTGGATTTTCGCTAATATAATTTTGGTTTGCAAGCTTGATTCTTATATCTGTATAGGTTTGTGTGGTTTTCAGCTACTGTAGCTCTCAAAAGCGCCACAACATGATTACATATTCATCAATTCTGGCTCAAACAAACCGAGTATTTAAGACACTTCAGATGCTCCAAGCATGAACTCAGCCACAAAACGCGCAGCATTAGAAGCAGTCACACAGACAATTGCAAAGCCACTTCAACAATCTGCAAATGCTGTTGACGTGTTAATTCTGATGATTGTTTTAGTGGCGCCAGGACCTGTTAACAAGCATTCAGTTTTCAGTCAGAAATTAATTGCTCGGCCATTTGAATTATCAGCCTTAGATCCAAATGCTGCAGAATTTTTGCTTACATCCTGCCACAGTAGGTTTACATTGATTTTTAGGGGACGCTCACCCCATAATTATGTGGATAGCTTGATCAAAAATAGCTACAAGAGATCGTATTTTAAACTTTTCGGCTGAGTCGAACGATATTTCTTTGCCTTCATTATTGGTCCAAACTAAAGAAATCAGAGAGTGGACTTAGAACGGCATTCCCGCCTCTATTTATTACATGGGTGTAAATTTGGGTTGTTCTCACATCCGAATGGCCAAGTTGTTCTTGAACAGTACGAATATCTGAGCCGCGTTCCAGCAAATGAGTGGCAAAAGAATGACGTAAAGAGTGGCAGCTAGCTGGTTTTACTATCTGAGCTTTTCGCATTGCGGTTTTGATAGATTTTTGGATGCTAGATTCATCAATATGATGACGCCTACGTAAGTTTGAGCGAGGGTCTAAACTGAGCCGGCTTGAAGGAAAGGCGTATTGCCATCCAAGTGACTTGTTA
>JANQJO010000042.1 GCA_028281605.1 Pseudomonadales bacterium | reverse complement strand
GGAGGAGCCGAATGAAAAGTGATGAAACAATTAAAGCATCTGGATATGCATCTGTACTGGGATTTAATTTAAGGCAAACAATGAGGGCTCAAAAGAAGGTGCAAGTAAAAATGGCTGCATAGAGTTTAAACAGCTGGTTTCGCGCCAGCGACTACGTACCCAACCTTTCACAACATTAATCTTAGACCTGATCACTTCGTACCAGAATTTAAAGTACTGTCATTGGACATCGAATGTAGTGAATATGGAGAGCTATACTCCATTGGCTTAGTTGCTAAAGATTTCAAACAGGTCATCATGATTGGTGAACCACAGAGCGAGCCTGACTGGATTACTTGGGTGAACAACGAATGGTATACTTGGATCAGGCGGTTGCCCTTTCTATGACACAAGACTTGCCAGCTCCATCACCATGCGCGGTCACGACATCATGAAAACCACTGCTCAATGGATTGAAGAAACAGGGTACAAGGTTATTTACGGTGACACCGATTCAACCTTTGTATGGTTGGACGGTCCCTATGATGACAATGACGCGACGAACATCGGCAAACAGCTAGAAGAACAGATCAATCACAAGTGGAATCAGTTAATCAAAAATGAGTTTGACCTAGAGTGTGCTTTAGAAATAGAATTTGAGACTCACTTTAAGCGTTTTTTAATGCCGACTATTCGCGGCTCAAAACTTGGCAGTAAAAAGCGCTATGCGGGTCTAAAAAGTACCCCTAATGGTGATGAGCTTATTTTCAAAGGCCTTGAAACTGTACGCTCAGATTGGACGCCATTGGCTAAATCGCTACAAACGATACTGTACACGATGATCTTCTCTGATGAAGATGCCAGTGCATTTCTGAGGCAATTTGTTATTGATACACGCTCCGGCAAGCATGACGACCAACTCATCTACCGCAAGCGCTTAAGGCGACCGCTAAAGAGTTATGTTAAAAATGTTCCACCGCATGTCAAAGCAGCCAGGATGGCAGATGAAATCAATCAATCGCAAGGCAAACAACTTCGCTACCAAAATAAGGGGCACATTTCTTATATCATCACCACCAATGGCCCTGAGGCAGTTGAACATCGATCTAGTCCTATCGACTATAACCACTACATTGAGAAACAGATTCGCCCTATTGCTGAAGGGATATTGCCTTTCATTGGTGTATCTTATGATGAAGTAGTTAACTCGCAGCTTTCTTTGCTTTGATATTTTTCATCATCAATACCATTATATAAGTTGAAAATAGGTCCATCAATATTCAACTTCAATCGTTGTCTCTAGTGTGTAGAGCTTGATTAAACCTAGTCTGAATGTATGAGTAAATATGATTCAAGCATCTTACTCAATTTTTCAAAAGCAGTGTAGTCATCATTCGACTAAAAACTGTGATTAATTCACAATCTTGTTTGGATAAATATTAACATATCTTTTGTTCTTCAATGGGGGATAATTGTGTTTTCAAGTTGAAATCGCTATGATAGCCTTTTGCTGTACATTGACGCTTTTTACGCAAGATGTCTTAATGCTTGATTTTATGCCCATCTGATGGTCAAAAGCAGACAAGTGCTTTAGTATCCATCAAAGGATACAAAAATTGAAGGAAAATGTAACAGTGTCTGTAGCCCCCAAGTATGACTTCTTTATTGTGCATGCCAGCGCCGACAAAGCCATTGCAGAACGGCTTTATACCCTTTTGAAGGATGCTGATGTCAGTGTCTTTTTAGATAAGCACAGCCTAGCGCCAGGTGTAAATTGGCCTCGAGAAATACAACTTGCACAAAAAAACTCATTGATTTCAATTGTGCTGCTCTCCTCTAATGTTGATGTTGCTTATTTTGCCCAAGAAGAAATCATTATCGCTCTTGAGCTGGCAAAAGAAAATCCTAGACAACATCGGGTTGTGCCTGTTTTCATCAACAGCTGCCTGGAGACGCTACCCAACGGCATTCCCTATGGGCTCAGACAAAAGCAAGGGATTAGCCTTGAAAACGCTGATGACCTGAGCAACTTGGTCAATAAACTACTCAATGTGCTGAGAAACCCAGATCAACAAGCACAAGATAAGGCAAACCATGTGCTACAAGGTTATCGCCAACAACGCATTACCCATTGGCAGCAAAAACAGTATGAGTTGGACAAACGCTTTATTAAGCTGGTGTTATTATTGGATCAGGGTTTGGAATCCGAAGGCCTGCGTTTTCAGGACAGCCATCATAAATTTGATGATCTGTTGGATTTGGTTCAACAAATACCCAATAAAGCCTTTGTGTTATTAGGTCGGCCAGGCTGTGGCAAGTCTACGCTTTTGCGTTACTTGGAGTACCAGTTATGTTCTGCTGATATGGAAAAACCTGAGTCTCAAACACCCTGGCCCTTTTATGTGGAACTCAACCGCTTTTCTATAGACGGTGAGCCATTGGCTTGGTTAGAGCAACAGTGGCAGGTGCGTTATCCAAAACTCGCAGCTTTTTCGACTTTGTTACAGGCAGAGCAGCCGGTGTGGTTTTTGCTCGATGCGATCAATGAAATGGCTTATGCTGATTTTGCCGACTATTGTGACAAAATTGAAGCGTGGCGCAATTTTTTATCTGAGTTTACCCAACAATACCCCTTAGCTCGTTTTATTTTTTCCTGCCGCAGTTTAGATTACTCTGCTAGCTTATCGGATCCAGAGCACTTTGAAGTTCCCCATATTCGTTTTGAAGCTTTGAGCACTGAGGCGACCCAAGCCTTTTTGCAAAAACGCTTAGCAGAAGATTGGCAAACCCTTTGGGCTCAATTAGAACAGATCGAAGCCCAGCAGACGGCTCAAGCTTCAGCCTTGGTAACCACGCCTTTTCACTTGGATTTACAAGTCAAACAATACTTAGCGCGAGGCCGTCAAGCGGCTAAAGGGCCTGCAGAGCTGATTGCCGGGATGCTCTGGCTTGCCTTGGAAAGAGAGCTCAGCAAAGCTCCGCTGAAGCACAATACCGATTGGTTAAGCCAGGAAGACCGTAGGCGTTTAGTTAATAGAGTTTGGATTAAAGCCCCCCATCGCTTACCGAAACAAGGTCAATTGATACCGGCTTTGATCACCTTAGCGTTGCAGATGCAAACGCAACATGGCGCTGGTAAGCAGATACGAGTCCCTTTAGACAAAGTTCTAAAATGGTTCCCAAAACTAGATGAAACCCAGGCCAGAGCCCTGTTAGATATGGCCTGGTGTTTGGATGTGATAGATCTGGATCTGGAACAAGAAACTTGTGCTTTTCAACATCAACTGCTGCAAGAATACTGTGCGGCACAGGGTCTGGTGCAACAAAACGCTTTAACGTGTTTAAACAAACCTTGGCAGCAAGGGGTTGTGGTGCCCAGTTTAGAACAGCGACTTCAAGAATTAGGGAAAGGGGATCCCTTGCAAGGCTTGCCTGCTACGGGTTGGGAAGAAACTTGTATTCATGCAGCGGCCATCAGTCCAGAGCCTGAGAGCTGGATAGAGCAAGTACTCCAGCAGGACTTGGTGCTGGCAGCTCGTTGTGTGGAATCAAAGGAGGTGAGTGTAAGTGAGCCCCTAAAAACTGAACTCAGCCAGCGTTTGTTAGCATGCAGTCAAGACCAAGCGGCTGATATACGTGCGCGTTTTGATGCAGGTTTGGCTTTGGGAGGCTTAGAAGATCCTCGTTTTGTGAAAGAGCAAGGTTTGGAGGCAGCTTTTATTTCACCACCTTTAGTGGAGGTGCCTGCGGGCGAGTATACCATAGGTTCGCAGATTGGTAGAGACAATGAAAAGCCTGTGTTCAAGATCAACTTGCCCCAATTTAAAATTGGGCAGTTTCCGGTAACCAATAGAGAGTTTGCCTGTTTTATTGAAGCTGGCGCTTATGAGGATGAGCGTTGGTGGGATGAGGATACGGGGGCATTGGCCTGGCAACGAGGTGAGAGAGAAGATATCGGTAATATTAACCATTATCGGCAATTGTATCAGGACTTAAGAGAAGACTTTGAAGGCACTTGTGCGCGTTACCCAAATTGGACTGAAGTGAGTATTGAGTGGTGCAAAGATTTTGCACAATGGTCCCTTGAAGCGTTGGAAGATTGGCTGCAAGAACGATTTGGAAAACAAAAGCATCGTTTACCGTTGTTTTGGAACGATGAGGCATTCAATAATCCAGCTCAACCAGTAGTAGGGGTTTCTTGGTTTGAAGCCAAAGCTTATGGTCAGTGGCTCTCTGTCCAAAGTGGGGAAGATTTTGTCCTACCCAGCGAAATTTATTGGGAGGCGGCAGCTCGAGGGCTTTCGGCTCGGGAGTTTCCCAGTGGTGCTGATTTGCAGGGTAATGTCTATGAGAGTCACTGGCGTCAAACCACACCCATAGGGATATACCCAGGCACGCCAGAAGAACCCTCTATTTTTGATTTAGCAGGTAACTGTTGGGAGTGGACTGCTAGCGCTTATTTGGGCTACCCTTTAAAGTTAACGCAGAGTCAAGAGTTAGACAATCAGAACACAAAGGTCCTGCGCGGTGGTTCGTTCTACTCTCAGGCGTCTTTCGCGCGCGCGTCCTATCGCTACTACGATGATCCTGGCGGCCGGGACGGCTTTGTGGGTTTTCGGCTGTTGTTGTTGCCCCCATCTTAGAGCACTGAACACTGAAAACCAGGCTCAAAGGATACCAAGATTGCAAGAAAAGGATAATGAACCCATGTCAGTAGATGCAGACCATGATCTCAAATATAACCTCTTTATCAGCCATGCCAGCGAAGATAAGGAAGATTTCGTTCGACCACTTGTAGCCTTGTTAAGACAAAAGGGTTTAAAGGTTTGGTTTGATGAAGAAGATCTGCTCTTAGGCGACAACCTTCGTGAGAGTATTGATAAAGGCTTATCAAAATCTCTGTATGGTGTAGTCATCTGTAGCCATGCTTTTTTTAGCAAAGGTTGGACGCAGGCTGAATTGGAAGCTTCGTTTGCCAAAGAAAGTGAAGGCAATAAGTTCATTTTGCCAATACGTCATAACATATCAGTGTCAGATATCAAGCAATATTCCCCTTTGCTGGCTGGCAAAGTCAGTATCTCTTCAGAGCAGGGGCCAGAAAAAGTGGCCGAAGCTATTTTGAAATCGATAGGCTTTACCTCAAACCGTGAAGCTCGACACCAAGATAGTAGTGCTGTTTTGGATCTACAGTCCTATCGACAACAACGAATCCGTCATTGGGAGCAAAAAGCTTATGAACTTGATAAACGCTTCATCCAGTTGGTTTTATTATTAGATCATGGCTTGGAGTCCGAAGGCCCACGTTTTCAAGCCAGTCAAGAAAAATTCGATGATTTGTGGGATCTATTGCAAAAGATACCGAACAAAGCCTGCGTTTTAATGGGGCGGCCAGGTTGTGGCAAATCTACCGTACTGCGTTATCTAGACTATCAACTCAGTGAGGCTGGTATCAGGAACAAGATATCTCCTTTACCCTTTTATGTGGAACTCAACCGCTTTCCAATGGATGGCGAGCCCATGGCTTGGTTAAAAACTCAATGGCAAGTTCAGTACCCTCAATTACCGCCGCTGCTTCAGATTCTCAAAGAACAGCAATGTGTTTGGTTTTTGCTGGATGCTATAAACGAAATGGCTTATCAAAACTTCGCTGACTATTGCCATAAAATCGAGGCCTGGCGCCAATTTTTAGTTGAATTTACGCAAAAACACTCTCAAGTGCGTTTTGTCTTTTCTTGTCGCAGTTTGGATTATTCAGCTACTTTATCAGATGCCCAGCATTTTGAAGTTCCTCACATTAAATTTGAGTCTTTAAGTGCTCAGACCATACAAGCCTTCCTGCAAAAACGCTTACCTGAAGATTGGGAAACGCTATGGACTCAATTAGAGCAAATTCAACAACACCAGAGTGGTACTCAAGAAGACTTGATCACCACGCCTTTTTATTTGGATTTGCAAGTTAAACAGTACCTGGCTCGCCAAGGCCAAGTAGCAAAAGGTCCAGCAGAATTGATAGCGGGTATGGTTTGGTTGGCTTTGGAGCGGGAAATCATGCTGCCCCCTTTAAAAGACAGCGAAGCATGGTTAAGTCAAAAAGACAGGAAACGCTTAGCCACTCGTGCGTGGATTAAGGCTGCCCATAGACTGCCCAAGCAAGGCCAACTGATGAGGGCCTTGATTACTTTGGCCACCAAGATGCAAACCCAAAAAGGGGCTGGTAAACAAATTCTTGTGCCCACGGAAACAGCCCAGCAATGGATACAGATGGCCCTAAATCTAGAGTCAGAACAAGCAGCAGAAGATTTACTGAATATGGGCTGGCGCTTAGATATTCTAAGCTTAGATATGGGGCAAGATACCTGTGCCTTTCAACATCAGCTATTACAAGAATACTTTGCAGCCCAAGGATTGGTGTTACAAGAAGCGTTAGATTGCTTATACAAGCCTTGGCAGCAAGATACCGTGCAGCCAAATTTAGTAGAGCGGATCAATGAATTAGGTAAGGGAGACCCCTTACAAGGCTTACCTACCACGGGATGGGAAGAAACCTGTATTCATGCAGCTGCAATCAGTCTCGATTCTGAGGTCTGGATAGAGCAAGTAGCAAAGCAAGATTTGGTACTGGCAGCTCGTTGTGTGGGGTCAGAAGAAGTCCAAGTAAGCCAAGCTCTGAAAGCTAAGTTGAGCCAACGATTACAGGCGCGTAGTCAGGATTGGAGTGCTGACATTCGGGCGCGTTTTGATGCGGGCCTGGCTTTGGGGAACTTAGAAGATACTCGCTTTGTACAGCGCTTGGGGCCTGATGCTGCTTATATTGTGCCGCCTTTGGTGAGTGTGTCTGGGGGCACTTATTGTATTGGAAGTGAAACGGGGGAAGAACGTGAAAAACCTGTGTTCAAGGTGGAGTTACCCGATTTTAAAATAGGGCAATTTCCAGTGACGAATCGAGAATTTAACTGTTTTATCGAAGCAGGAGCTTATGAAGATGAACAATGGTGGGATGAAGCTTCAGGAGCGCTGGCTTGGCAGCGAGGGGAGAGAGAAGACAGTGGTAACATAAACTTTTATCGGCAATTATATCAGGATTTAAGAGCAGATTTTGAAGGGACTTGTGCTAATTACCCTCATTGGACGGAAGTGGCTGTTGAGCAGTACAAAGCTTTTTCTGAGTGGACTCAAAATCAACTTGAAGATTGGTTGTTACAACGATTTGGAAAACAAAAGCATCGTTTGCCATTATTTTGGGAAGATAGCCGATATAATAATTCTGCTCAGCCTGTGGTCGGAGTCTCTTGGTTTGAAGCCAGCGCTTATTGTGCTTGGTTGAGTGCGCAAAGTGGACTGTCATTCGGTTTACCTCATGAGGCGTATTGGGAAGCAGCGGCTCGGGGTCAGGCAGCGCGTGAGTTTTCCAGTGGCGAGGTTTTAGAGGGTAATACTTATGAAAGCCATTGGCGCCAAACCACACCCATCGGAATATACCCAGGCACACCTGAAGAGACCTCTATCTTTGACTTAGCAGGAAATTGTTGGGAGTGGACAGCTAATGATTATCAGCAGTACCCATTAGAGCTATCAAGAGATCAAAAATCATACGGTAAGAATGCTAAGGTCCTGCGCGGTGGTTCGTTCAGCAGTCGGGCGTCTTTCGCGCGCGCGTCCTATCGCGACTTCGATGTTCCTGGCAGCCGGGGCGGCAGTGTGGGTTTTCGGCTGTTGTTGTTGCCCCCATCTTGGAGCACTGAACACTGAAAACCCAGCTCAAATTTATCAAAATAGCTTGGAAAGGACTTTTAAATCAAGTTTAAATCCAGTAGGGTGTTGGTGTCGAAGTTAGGCAAGGTTTCTCCGTAGGTCCTGCGCGGTGGTTCGTTCAACAATCAAGCGTCTTTCGCGCGCGCGTCCTATCGCAACAACAATGATCCTGACAACCGGAACAACAATGTGGGTTTTCGGCTGTTGTTGTTGCCCACATCACTTTGGCAAGGGTATTTGTTGCTAATCCGATTACGGTTTGGTTAGCCCCAACCTTGACAATTAGATGGCGCGGAGATTAACCTGTCCGCATTGATTTTAAGGAAACAATCGGGCGAACATAAAATAGCAGACTGGCCTAGCGTGAGCCCGCCAGTCTGCCTTTATTATGGTTGTTTAATATACTCGTAGCGTTTGAGTGCTATGATTTTAACAACGTTTTAGCCAAGCACCCAACATGCGACCGATTTCTACCACAATTTTAGAAACGTGTTCAAATTGCCCAAAATTGAGCCAACGCCACTCATGTATTAAGCGCAGATAGATTCTTAAATGCGAGATCGAGGCATCAGCACTTTGGAGTTGTTGTTTTCGAAGCATGCCTTGTAGGCTAATCGCGTTAGCGACAGCTTCGTTTAAATTCAGTGCAGCATCCATTAATCTTTGTGTGAGCGTTGAGCGGTATAATTTAGGAAAGCGTTCAGCTTTTGGTAGTAACCATTGTAGTAAATCATAGATTTTGGTTTGGATACGTAAATTATCTGTCATGGTGAGGTGTCCTCCTATTTCCGATGCCTTCTTTCGTTTGTGTAGTTTTGAGAATTTATACCAGGCTTGGCGGGCAGCGGCTAGGCGTAAACGTTATCGTGCTTCGACCTTAGAGTTTTCATATCGTTGGGAAAATCAACTGTTTCACTTGCAACAAGAACTCTTATCTGGAGCGTATCAGCCAGGTGCTTATCATCGATTTAAGATTCATGAGCCCAAACAACGGTTGATTAGTGCAGCTCCTTTCCGAGATAGAGTATTGCACCATGCTTTGTGCCAGATTATAGAGCCTCGTTTTGAAGAGGTGTTTATTGTAGACAGTTACGCCAATCGGGTTCATAAAGGGACCCACAAGGCGATTGCACGGTTTCAACAATTTGCACGTAAGTATCCTTGGGTCATTCGTATGGACATCCGGCGCCATTTTGAATCGATTGATCATGAGATTTTATTGACTTTGTTGGCTAAAAAGATACCTGAAGCAGAGCTCTTAGTTTTGGTGAATTTAATCTTGTCATCAGGAGTGCAGCAAGACTCAATATTGAGTAGTTTGTTTCCAGGAGATGACTTGTTTGCGATGTTAAGGCCCAAAGGCCTGCCGATTGGTAACCTCACTTCACAGTTTTGGTCAAATTGCTATTTGCATCCTTTGGATTTATTTATTAAACGTGAATTGTCTTGTAAAGCCTATCTGCGTTATGTGGATGACTTTGCGTTGTTTCATAAAAGCAAAAGTCAATTGTGGGAATGGAAGCAAGCTATTATAGAGCGTTTAAGCCAGCTGCGTTTGAGGATTCATGAAACTCGTGCTCAAGTTATGCCAACTGCTGTTGGTTCACCTTGGTTGGGTATGGTGATCTATCCTGAGTATGTTAGATTAAAAGGTCGGAAAAAGAATTTTTCACGGCGGCGTTTGCGAGCTTATTATCAACAATATTATCAAGGCGAAATCAGTTTTGCTGAGTTTGATGCTCGTGTGAAAGGGTGGATCAACTATGTAGGGCATGCGGACACTTGGGGTTTAAGAAGTTCAGTGTTGGAGTCTATGGTTTGGCGTAGGGATTATGAGAATACAACCAAAACTGGAATCAAAGCTTGCAGGAATGATTAATAATTAAACTGTTGCTCAAAAAAATTGGCGGCTGCGCTTCGCGCAGTGTTTTCAGTGTTCAGTGCTCTAAGATGGGGGCAACAACAACAGCCGAAAACCCACATTGTTGAGCCGGGAGCCAGGATCATAGTAGTTGCGATAGGACGCGCGCGCGAAAGACGCTTGACTGTAGAACGAACCACCGCGCAGGACCTTATTGCCTGAATATTCAACATTTGTTTCTGGATTAATATAATTGTTTAAACACCATTCCCAAACATTGCCACTTATATCACTCAGCCCCTTAGGTGTATTTCCCTTTGAATAAAGATTAACAGCAGTAGTTCTGCCTAGAAAATAATCCCCAACCTTATCTTGTCGGCCCAAGCCAAATCGATCCAATTCATCAATATTGCAGCTATTCAGAGTCCATGCTAATCTATTGAGCAAGTAATATCTATATATTCTCCAGGCAAAGTAGTGCACTCTTCCCACTTGTAAAAAAGCGAGG
>JANQJO010000011.1 GCA_028281605.1 Pseudomonadales bacterium | reverse complement strand
GGCTCCTTTTTGAATATTTTGTCGTCAAACTCTATATTTTACAAAAGTGGGCCCTTCTTTTCATCCAAGATCAAGTAGTTTCGCGCCAACGACTAATTAAAGGTTTGTTTTTGTTTGTCATTTACTTTTCCGTTGGAGGGTTAATTGCAGAACCCATTGATACCGTTCATTTAGGCAAATCAGCGGTTAGTAAAGAAGAAATCATCAATATTTTAGCGCCATCGAATAAAACTAAGGCACTGACTCGCAGTCTAAGGATACACGGAGACCAAAAAACAAACAGTATGTCAAAAGCGCTTTCGGTAGAAATATATTTTGATCATGATTCTTCGAAACTGTCTGAAGCTGCAAGACAGCAATTGGTTCCCTACGGTGAAGCACTGAGTTCAGAACGATTAGCGACTTTAAAGTTTATATTAGAGGGCCATACCGATACCACAGGTCCTGATGAGTACAATTTAGATCTGTCTGAAAAGCGCGCTAAGGCAGTTAAGGATCATTTCGTGAAATACTATCAAGTCTCAGCAGAACGCATAGCCACTATTGGTAAAGGTGAAAAGGAACTAAAAGATCCAATCAACCCAAAAAGTGGCAGTAATCGACGAGTGACCATTATTTCATTATGAATATGCAGCGACTCAGAGTTCAAATATTAATTAATAAGCTGTTAGAGTTGTCGCAAACAATGAAGTCCAACTTGAACCAACTATGGAAAACCACACTAAAACACTGCTGGAAATGTCTTTGGGCTTACTTGAGCAAATTGATCTAACGAATGATGATGACAGCAGTAATGATAATGATTTGCAAAGTGTTTGGCGTATTACTCTCGATGTAAATAGTTCAAATTGTCCGGGAGATAATGGTTCAGAGACTTTTCATACTTTGCGATCGGAGCTGGCATTGGTTGGTTTTTTGGAAAACCGAACAAAAAAATCAATAAATAGCAGCTGTCTATTTTAAAACCATTTGCACAAAGTATTATATTCAAAACTTGCTCCCTCCAAAGATTTAATTTAAAGTACCTTTCCAACTCGTTGGATATTGATAGAACTTCTTTTTTTTTAAAATTTGCATTAAGCAATCTATACAAACACCATAAATGATAAACATCTTTTATTCCAAACCATAAATCGAGACAAATTATGAAAATAAGCCCGCAGCAATTGAATACAATTATCTCTTCGGCCAAAACCGCAGTTAGTAATTTGGTTGATCAATTTAATCACTTAAAAGCAGGAGCTAAGTTGTCCCCTGTTATTTGGATTGACCCCTCTCGATTGGATGAAAACTTATGTGGACAATTTATTAAAAGTGCAAGTGGGCCATATATTAACGATCTTTATGGTTCATTTAGTTTTTCTAATGAGAAACAAATATCCGCAATAAAAATTCCTACTTATTTTGTGATTCCTAGTGATGAAAAAAAATCTACTACTCAAAATTCTATTACTAGTGGGTACATTGAGTCTCTACTTGATGGTCTAAATCGGAAAATCCAACTCAGTGAGCTTACAATAGGCCAAGAAAACGCGGCAAACTTGCTTCATCAGTTTTGCATAACACATGGTGGAAACCCTCCTTCTCTACCAGAAACCACTGCTGCTATTGCCTACTTTCAGTTGTGTCTTGCCCCAATTATTACTGTTAAAGGGCCTGACAATATAGAATACCCCATCAGCACTCGAATGGCATACTTTAATATTGTACCCTATGAAAAAGATGACGATGACGATGACGAAATAGGAGACAAACAACGATTGATAGCTGTCAATTACCGAAAGGATTGCCCAACCGTTATGGGAGTGATTGAAGAGCGCACATGGCTGGGTGCTCCAGCACCGAAGGATACTTCTGATGGTATTTTTGAAGTCCTAGAACTCAAAGAATCCAGCGTCTCTATCAAAGATGTTATCAAAGCTGAGGGCATCATTGATGAAAACCCACACGAACCTGATAGAGAAGAGGTTTCAAGTTCATTTAAACTGTTGGTGCATCCGGTTAAAAGCAACTGCCAACTGACCTCGCATGAAGAGGAGATACTAAAAGCCATTAGCTTCGATAATCTTAAAGCTTATAGCAATGCGCTTAGCCAAACATTTTTCCTACCCAGCAGCACAAGCAAAAATTTCACTAATAAAGTGGCTTCATTGTTGAGAAGATACTTAGACAACTGTAGTGTTCAAACAATTCACGCTTTAGAAGCGCTTTCTAAGAATGATTTTACATGTGTGGGTGATGAAGATTCAAAATATTCTGGTAACACTAGCTTATTAAGTCAGCTGGGTGATTCCTTATTAAAACTCCAGCCATTTAATTCAGATGAGGGGCAATCACAAAACTTAAAAAAATACCTTAGCCACTTACTGCCACATCATTTAAAAAACAACTCATATAGTTTTGCAAAAAATCACTCAGACACTGTAACAGAATGCTCTATTAGAGCCTGTGAAAAGTTTGCATCGCTATTATCAAACAACATAACACTACCTGACAATTTAACCCCTCAAAAACTAGTAGCAATTGACCCTACAAACTACGAAACCTTTATCAAGGCCAATACGAAAACTGATGGCAAGCTATTCGAACTGAGCACCAAGCTGTTACACGGACTCTCTAACATTGTTGTAAACAGACAAAATCGAGAGGAAATTGTTCGAGACTTTCTCAACTATCATCAAAATCCAGGTATAGAAAAGCGTCTAGAATACTGGAAAGCAAGTAATTTTGTCAAAATTATCCTGCTAAGAGCTGGGCATATTGGTGGTGAAAATGGCAAAGAACTATATAACAGATTGGAAAAATATATTAGCTCTGAGGCTTATAACAGCGCTATACATTTTTTTCAAAATCTTTTTTCTAGTTGGAACCTGGAAAATCGAAATTTAATATTATTAATTATTAGTTTAGATGACAATCAACTCAACAAATTAGCAGAAAACGCTTGGAATTCTAAATACTATCCACAAACTAGCTCGCGACTTAAACACAATTTTGAACCCCATAGAATAAGACCACAAATAACTTCCACTTATACCTGTATGGGATCAAGCTCCTCTAAAAAAATTACGGAAGAAACTATTACCATAGCAAACATTCAAGGTACTGATGAAACTTTTTCCCCACCTGGCCTTAATGAAGGGTTTAATGGCTTTAATGCCATGTATCAAAAAGAACTGGCAAATGATGCTTCTAGTGTTATCGAAGAACTGACTTGGATCACTATTCCCCTTGAAAGTGATCTTCTGGGCAATATCGAAATAGACCAAAATACGGCGATCGATGCTTTTTATCGCATTGTTGCGTGCATGAAAGCCATCATGATAAAGAAGGGGTTGGTTCCTGACAGAAATATTTTTGGGGAATCTGTACAATGGCAAACCTCTGAATCAATTAAAGAACCAGTACCAACAACCATAACAATCTGTTGGGATACTCTAACGCAAACTGAGCAACAAGCCTTTTTGGATTCGCTGACGGATTATTCAAAAGAGATAGCTACAGCAATTAATACCAACCGGCTTCAACAAGGGATAAAAGAAACCATTGAAGAGCATGATCTTTTGTGTCCTGTTAGCTATCATATAGCATTTGATGCTTATACAAAACCCGATTTACAAAAGATATATTTGACAGGAAAGGAAGTACGCTGTAGCGGTTTGCTCTTAGAGAAATGGAGTGCAACAAATTATGATATAAGATTAGCTAAGCAACATCATTATTTAAAGCCAGATATTGAAAGAACCAAAGAGATTGCTGAGGCTTGGTTTGGCACCGTTCTACCAACACTGATTAAAAAACATCAAATAGAAAAAGGCGAAAACACTAAATTACCTACTCAATTTAAACAAATGTCGTTAATCAATAAAATAATCATGAAAGGCAAAGATGGAGCGAGTTGTACAGTTTGGGAGTCAAAAATAAAGGAAGAGACATAAGCACCGGATACTTTGTTTTTTTGAGAGGATGCCTTTACCAACCTTGTTGTATGGAGATGAACTGGTGATTGCCGTTTTGTATGACGTCAGCTCCAAGGCCGTTACCCACTTGAGAAATGTAGGCTTGATTGCTTGAGCCTTGTTGTTTAACTGCAATTAAGTTAGTTTCTCCTGTTTGGTGCATTTCGATATGATTTTGATTCCCTATTTGAATAAAGGAAGCCGTATTGTGAGCTCCTGATTGGTAGGCAACAAGGTTATTGTCTGAGCCTTTTTGTTCAGACAATAGTGTGTTTTGTATGCCTTGTTGTATGAGCATGGCTGTGTTGCGGTGGCCGTGCTGGTAAAGTTGGGCTGAGCTGAGATGTGCTGTTTGTTTAATTGAAGCCTGTTGAGTGTAACCATATTGTGTGATTTCAGATTGGTTGTAATTACCTTGTTGCATAATATAGGCATCGTTGCCACTATTATTGAGTTCATTATGTGTCGAGAGATCGGATGCATATACAGAATAGCTCATCACTAGTATAAACAGGTGAATGATATTGAAAAATTTAATACGATTGCCAGTGATCAACATTGGTGTAAAACCTTTGGGTATGTTCATGTTTGTCATCATTTAGCTTGTTGCTAGTCTTGTGCCAAGTCTATTTCTAGCGTGTTTACTACGTGGATGATGGCACTAAAATATTAAATATCATCAAGGGTTTAGATTAAGTGTGTTTTTCTTAAGTGGAGAGTGTGATTTTGGGGTTCACAATACTATTGTGAATTGGGTAGCCAAAAAATTGTGAGGTGATTCTTAGCGTGAGTTTGGCTTTGGTCACATTTTTTGATTGGGAGTAATGAAAAGTGTGACGAAGTTTGTATCACGGTGACAAAAAGTGGTGGCCTAATGAGCTGTTTATCTTTTGATCTTTTTAATGGCTTTTGCCAGTACTGTCCAAAACAGGTAAGCTGCGCTCTAATATCGGTTTTCAATATTTTAATTGAGTGTTTTTTGATCTTTTTTAATGTCAAGGGATGAAAGTTGCTACGCTTATTATTTTCCTGTTTGCTGAAGTTGATGATGTTGTTTTGTTTAGGGTGTTTGATGCAGTCGAAGCTGAGTTGGGCACAGACACCCGTGCGGCCTGAAGTGATAGGGACTTTAGAAGAGCCTCGGCTGGTTGAGGTCAGTGGTGCGGCTTTTTCTAATAAAAAGCCTTCTTGGTTTTGGGTGCATAATGACGGTGGGCATCCTGCTGATTTGTACTTGCTCGATGGTCTGGGGGCTTTGCAAGCAGAAGTGCGATTGATTGGGGTCGCTAATCGTGATTGGGAAGATATGGCATCTTTTCAATGGCAGCAGCAATCGTTTTTATTGGTGGCTGACACTGGAGATAATAATCAGTCCAGAGCGATCAGTAATCTTTATTTATTGCGTGAGCCTAATGTACAAACAGGAAGTAAACAGCGAGTTCAGGTGGATTTGCGGTTACAAGTGCGTTATTCCAAGGGGCCAAGAGATTGTGAGGCTGTGGCTGTTGATGTGAAAGAAGGCAGTATCCTGTTATTAAGTAAGCGTGATCGTATGCCACAGTTGTATCAATTGGATTTGGCTTCAGTGATGAGTTTTATTGGGCATCGACGGTATGCGCAAGTACAGGCTAAGTATCAGGCTTCTTTGACTAACTTAAAAGCGCAGTTTCGTCTGCCATTATTTGGGCCATTGTTAGGGTACTTTTTGAGTCGACCAACAGCCATGGACATTCATGCAGACAGTGCAACCGCTGTTATTTTGACGTATGGGCATGTTTTTGAATTTAAAAAATCAGTTTCTGGCAGTTGGATAGAGGCTTTGCAAGGTCAGGCAAAGGTACATCGCGTCAATCAATTGCCTCAGCCTGAAGCCATTGCTTTAGATAGGCGTGGGGACCACTTTTATGTGATGTCGGAATCGAGTCAAACACCTATTTTACGTTGGCAAACTTCGGCACGATGAAGGTTCTCCATTCTGTTCGTTTGCATCCATTAGGCATGAGTACGTTATTCGTGTGTTGTTTCGGTTTATTGGTGGCCTGCGATGTGCCTCAATCTCAGATGCCGGTGACCCTCAGTGGGGCCACTATGGGTACCTACTATCAAGTGAAGTATTTTCCAAATGATCTAGCTCCTAGTGCAAGCACGGTTCAATCTGAGATAGATTTGGTGTTGGCGGATATTGTTGACCTGATGTCGACTTATGAAGTGGATTCAGAAGTGTCTCGGTTCAATCGATTGGGCTTGAAGCAATGGTTTGTGTTGTCGGAGCGTACTTATCAAGTGTTGGAGTTGGCGCAACAAATCAGTGCGGACAGTCAAGGGCTGTTTGATGTGACGATTGGACCTTTAGTTGACTTGTGGGGCTTTGGGGTCATTCAAACTGGAGATAAATTGCCAAAAGCAAGTGATATTCAGAAAGGGTTGGATCGTGTGGGTTACCAAAAATTAGAGCTGAATGCTGATTTAAAAAGTGTCCGTAAGCTGGCAGATGTATCTATTGACTTATCAGCCATTGCGAAAGGCTATGCTGTAGATCAGGTAGCACAAGTGCTTAAACGGCAAGGGTTGGATCGTTTTATGGTAGAGATTGGGGGAGAGTTGGCGATATCAGGCGTGAAGCCCAATGGCCGCGCTTGGCAAGTTGCTATAGAATCTCCTGATGTGCAAATGCGTCGTGTTCATACCGTTTTAAGAGTGCGTGATGTAGGGATAGCGACTTCGGGTGATTATCGCAATTATTTTGAGTATGAGGGCCAGCGCTATACGCACACGTTGGATCCGAGAAGTGGCTATCCAGTCTCACACGCCTTGGCTTCTGTGACTGTGATTGCAGCAAGTACAGTATTAGCCGATGCCTGGGCAACGGCTTTGCTAGCAGCGGGCTTACAGCAAGCAATGGCGCTGGCGCAGCAACATAACTTGGCGGCGGTATTTATTAGTCGTATTGAAGGATCTTACGTTGAGCAGTATTCACAGCAAGCAAAACAGTATTTATTACCTTGAGGAACGTTTAAGATGACGACGTTGTTATTAACGCTATTGATGATGGTTTTGATTATGCTTGCTATGGCAATCGGTGTCATACTGAAAAAAAAGCCAATTAAAGGTTCTTGTGGTGGTCTTAATGCTATTGGACTTGAGGCAGAGTGTGAAATATGTGGCAATCGATCGCGTTGTAAAAAGCGTAGTACGAAAAAGCCAGCAACTGATTAGTGTAATCAACAAGGTAGTAAACAGACATGCCAACTCATTATGATATCGTCATTATTGGAGCAGGGCCTTCAGGCGAAGGGTGTGCTATGCGGGTTAGCAAGCAAGGGTTTAGTGTGGCCGTTGTGGATGATAAAGGCTGTGTAGGAGGCAGTTGTACGCATCTGGGCACGATTCCTTCAAAGGCTTTGCGTCATGCGGTACAGCAGATTATTCGTTTTAATACAGACAGTATGTTTCGTGATATTGGTGAGCCTCGTTTTTTTTCTTTTCCTAGAGTGCTGAAGCGGGCAGAACGTATTATTCAAAAGCAAGTAGATTTGCGTACTACGTTTTATGCTAAAAATCGAGTGAAATTATATTTCGGTAAGGCTAGATTTTTAGATGCCAATACTTTAGAGGTGGGAACAGGTGAGGGGATCAGTGAAACCTTAAAGGCGAGTAACATTGTGTTGTGTACGGGGTCTAGGCCTTATCACCCTAAAGATGTTGATTTTTCGCATCCACGAATTTATGACAGTGATACAATTTTGAGTTTAAAACATACACCGCGCAAAATGATTATCTATGGAGCAGGCGTTATTGGGTGTGAGTATGCTTCTATTTTTTGTGGTTTGGGGGTAAGAGTTGAGTTAGTTGATACGCGTGAACGTCTTTTAGATTTTCTTGATCATGAGATTTCTGATGCGTTAAGTTACCACTTGCGTGAGGTTGGTGTTCTGATTCGCCATGCTGAAGAATATGAAAAAATTGAAGTGGACGAATACTATGTACATTTACATTTAAAGTCGGGTAAGAAGATCAAAGCCGATGCGCTATTATGGTGTAACGGACGTTTAGGTAACACTGACCACATGGGTTTGGAGAATGCTGGTTTAAAGGCTAATGATCGTGGGCAATTGAAAATTAATCAAAGTTATCAGACTGAAGTGAAGCATATTTATGCAGCTGGGGATGTCATTGGTTGGCCCTCTTTGGCCAGTGCTGCTTATGATCAGGGTCGTTCAGTGGGTTCTTCGATTTCTAGGCCAGAGGAAACTTTTTTTGTTTCAAATGTACCAACGGGGATTTATACTTTGCCGGAGATCAGTTCATTGGGGTGCAATGAGCAGGAGCTGACACGTGAAAAAGTTCCTTATGAAATAGGTAAAGCACACTTTAAAACTTTGGCCAGAGCTCAGATTAGTGGTGAGACAGTGGGTATGTTGAAAATTTTGTTTCATCGGGAAACATTGGAGATTTTGGGGATTCATTGTTTTGGTTATCAGTCATCGGAGATTGTGCATATTGGGCAGGCGATTATGAGTCAAAAAGGGGAAGCCAATACCTTAGAATATTTTATGAAGAATACGTTTAATTACCCAACCATGGCAGAGGCTTATCGAGTTGCGGCCTTGAATGGATATTATAGAACGTTATAGGTACAATTGGTTTCTGTCGCAAACAAATTTCATATTACTTTTTCTCAAAGTAAGCAACGTAAATTCAGTAAAAAAACGAGAGACATCGCTACCTTTCGACAGAAGATCAAGGGAATCAGAAACATCTTCTTTAACAGCTGTTATTAATTTTATATTACCAACTTGTAGCGTTCTCACAGGGTGCGATAACGAGATAGTTTCAAAGTGGGGGAGCCTAGGAATTCGATCTTGTTCATCAACTGCATCGATAGGCAATCCGGGCCTTTTTGTGACTGGGCGAGAGGGGCCAGCATCACCATGCGCAACTACCTTATTTAATGCATCTAAGGGTGCAAAACTTGAAGACATAGCTGGACTCCTTACACTTTTACTGAAAAGACCAATACACCTGCATCTTACACAGTTTCCAGCAAAAAAACCATGAAAAGTAATGTATCAAAAGGGATTTTTTAATAGGCGATTGATTGAAATGAGTAGTCGGGAAAAGAACAGAACGGAGGCCGAGTTGCTTTATAGGCTTTGTAAAAACTGAGTTCTGAACAATCCAAAAATCTTTCAGCGGCTGCCTGATCTCTAACATCACTGAGCATAACATCTACTATGTTCCCTGCTTTATCAATAGCACGATAGAGATAACACCAGCGTCCTTCCATTTTTATATAGGTGGCATCTATATTCAAAAATCGTTCAAGTTGACCAGCCTTATCGACTCAGTTTTGACAAAGCCGTTTTGTTAGTGCTACTACGCTCGTTGCTCTGAAATCTTTTTTTTGTCTCGAAGGTAAGATGGAATAGCAATAAACATGATTCACGGTTCATGACGAAGCATAAACTCGGATAATCCTTCATGGCAAAACATATAATGCTTATCTTGTATAGCACGCTGCAAACGTGCTGTATTGGCAGGCAGAGACATACGAGATTGCTCAGGATGGTACACATGTAACGCTAAGGCCGCATAACGTAAGTGTCGCTTAGTCAGACCATAGTTAATCAATCGATAGCCTAAATCGCTGTCTTCTCGCCCCCAACCAACGTATTCTGAGTCAAACCCATTGACTGCAAGCAAATCTTGCATCCAAAAACCCATATTGCAAGATCTTATATCTTTAGCATTGTATTGTCTGTAACCTAACATTTGCGCAAGCCAAGGTATTCGCTTTAGTTTATAAGATGATTTTACCGCTTTCCTTGACCAATTTGTATCCCAACACCAACTCTGACCATCAAGCAAACAAGCACTCTCTTTTGGCTTCAAATTGATTCTTCTGCCTTGCACGAAACTGCCCACACTAGCAAATTTAACATGATCCTCAATAAATCGAGGCTCTAGCACCATGTCACCATCAATGATTACAACATAATCTGAGGTAACACGAGCTAAAGCATTATTACGCGATCTAGCTGCTCTAAAACCGTTATCTTCTTGCCAACAATGCAATAAATTAGGATTGCGTACTTTCCAAGAGTTTATCAATTCAATTGTTTCTTCAGTCGACCCATCATCTGCAATCACAACCTGCTGTGGCGCAACACTTTGTTGATAAACCGATTGTAGGACTACATTCAACGCAGCAGGCCAGTTATAGGTCGTTATGACCAAGGAACAAGAAGGCAAGCACATATCTTTCACGTACCAGTCTCCTGATTACCCAAACGAATCGATTTTCGATTCAACTCCCACAGTTTCAAGTACTTTAAAAAACTGCCTAAGCCATTACAACAAGAAATCACAAAACCGATTTTACCATCAATAATCCCATAACGAATAAAATAACTTTTTAAAAAAGTTGCTAGTCCTGACAAACAAGCTCGTGATAAGGAACTTTCTTTCTTACCAGCCCATCCTTGAGCATACAACGTTGAATAATACTGAGCTTTTTCAACCAGTTGATCAATACCATAAAATGGATAATGATACATAGGCTCAACGAGTCGATAAACCTGCATATTCTTTGTTATAATTGCTTCATGAACATTGTTATTGTTATATTGTGTTTGCAATCGATTATATAATCTCACAGGCGCGTCGTTTTGCCAACCGCAGCCACGCACCAACTGATCACAATAATGGTTTAACCTTCGAATCGCATAGACAATCTGAGAATTGAGAGATAAAGCACGGATTTCAGCAACCAAAGCAGGCGTAAACACTTCATCAGCATCAACAGTAATCACCCAATCATGGCTGGCGAAACCAGTCGCGTGGTTTTTTGTTGCGCCAAAACCCAAAAAATCACCTTCGAAAACATGAGTATTCGAAAAAGATTTTGCAATCTCTAAAGTATTGTCTTGACTATTATTGACATATACCACGACTTCTTCAAAATGCACCAAACTATCAAGACATACTGATAACGTAGTCTCAGCATTGCGAGCTATAATGACAACACTGATGGGAATCAATTGCATGACAAACTCTCTGATCGCTTAATTATTGATTGCTAACAATTTACGCCAAACAGATAGTGCGGTATCACAATCACACAACCAGATCACTCGCGTAAATACACTTTCTGCCAGTTGATGACGCAGAGCTTGGTTATCAATAAGCCTGCTGATCGCCTCTGCCATTTGTTCTGTACGGTGCTTTTCAACAAACAACCCTGTTTGCCCATCCTCAATAATATCACTCACGCCGCCATAGCTACGTGTAGAAATCAAAGCATTTTTAAATAGAGCTGCTTCTACCAATACCATCGACAGGCCTTCATAGTCTGAAGTTAATACTGTAATCGCACTCTGATAAAATCTATTAGCCATATTTTTCACAAAGCCTTCAAAGTGTACTCCAGGAATCTTATGTTGCTGGGTATACTGTTCCATTTCATCACGCAAACTGCCATCTCCCAATATCCGTAGAGACCAATCAGAGTACTTTCTGGCGATCTTTTCCCAGCTTTTTATCACCATGAATGCATTCTTGTGTGTTCTCTCTAAACGTGCAGCAAACACAATTTCTTTACATTTGTTATTAAGTAAGGACGCATGATCTTCAGGTACAGAAAACGGTAAAGGGTTGATTACAGAAAATACCGGAACTTTTTTTGATGTTAATACAGGAAAAAGTTGTTGGATTTCATCCGCACAACCTTGGCTCACAGTTACCACACCTGCATAGCACTGCCGCAACATATGATAAAGACGCAGTTTCTTCCAAGGATAAAGTATTTTTCGCACAAGGGCGCTGAGCATTAATTTGGGCTTTTGATAAAACTCTTGAGCGGAAACGAACTTGGTCAGGCTTGCATATACAGAACCATGAAAAACCGGTATAGGTCTGCAATTCGCACGGCGTGAAGCTTCCAAAACAGCATTCGTGAAAGTGACATTATTTGCCGGAAAAACAAGATTTCCAACTTGCTTGTCCTTAAGGACAACGGCCAAGCGATCTACCAATGTGAACTTACCATCCTGACTTTGATTCAACAGTGTTACAATTGTATTCGGTGGGTAAAACATGCGTTCACATCCTGGCTTGCCCTGAACCGAAATCAATAGCTTGCTATCCATACCTGCAGAGATAAACAGTTTCATCAGGGTCGCAGTAACGCGCTCCACCCCACCAAAAGTTGTATAATCACCTAACAGGAAAGCTATTGAAGATTGGTACATAATTGACCTGCTATTCCTAGAACTCGATTTTGTAGTTTTTTGCTTGACAGCGAATATCTGCCATTTTGTCGTAAAAATACATATAAAGCAGCTAAATACCCCTTAAAAATGCTTTATTTTCGATCGTTTTTACTGAAGTTTTAATGGTAAACCATTTCAAGCAGAAAAACCCCCATGAGTTTCACACACAACAAAGGATGAGAAAATATAATTTTTTAGCATATAAATCCATGTTGTTATGCGCCTCTCATACAGAATCAATCAGATCGATTCTTTCTTTTGTATCTGAGCTGCCTTTTTTATTTAACGTTATTTTCTACGTTTTGCAGCGCAGATTATATGGATTTTTACAAATAGATCAAGGAGTTGTCATCATGTCTTCATTTCAATCTAAGAATTGTCGTGTACGAAGAAAAAACATACAAATTTTAAAAGTTGGTTCAGTCATGCGGTGTATGTTGTTGTAAAAGAGATAAAAATGCCTTTCCATATTTTGTGAGTTTGCTTTGGCCTATACCGTGAATTTGTTCCATGTCTTGTAAGGATTCGGGCCAAGTTAAGAGCATTTCTTTGAGTGTACTGTCATGAAAAATGACGTAGGGGGGTACTCCTTGTTTGTCAGCCAACTTTTTTCTTAAATCGCGTAGGCTTTGCCATATAGGTTCTAGATGAGAGGGGATTGGCATGTGTTTCTGTTTTTGTGGGCTTTTGTTGAGTTTTTCGTTGCTGGCCTGGTTGAAGGCCTGTTGGCGCAGTGTGAGTGTGTGTTCTCCTCGTAGAATAGGGCGACAGCTTTCTGTCAGTTTAAAAGCGCCGTACGCATCGACATCAACCTCAACCAGTCCTTTTGCAACCAATTGCCGAAACAATACTCGCCAATGTTGTTTGTTGAGTGCTTTGCCGATGCCAAAGGTGCTTAAGTGTTGGTGATAAAATTGTTGGACTTTATCGGTTAAATTGCCTAATAAAATGTCAACCAAATGATTGACTCCGAAACGTTGCCCGCTGCGATACACACAGGAAAGCGCTTGCTGTGCGGCTTGGGTCGCATCCCAAGTTTTAGGAGGAGAGAGACAGTTATCACAGTTTCCACAGGGTTTCTCTAAGTGTTCGTCGAAGTAGGCCAGTAGTTGCTGCCGTCTGCAGTCGCTGCTTTCACAGAAACTGAGCATGGCCTCTAAGCGATGGCGTGTGATGCGTTTGAATTCTTCGCTACCGCTCGATTGGGCCAGCATTTGTCTTAAACTGATGATATCTTGTAGGCCGTAAAGCATGAATGCTTCGGCTGTTTCACCGTCGCGACCCGCGCGCCCTGTTTCTTGGTAATAAGCTTCTAGACTTTTGGGTAAATCCATATGCGCAACAAAACGGACATTGGGTTTGTTAATGCCCATACCAAAAGCAATGGTTGCGACCACAATGATTTGGTCTTCTTGCAGAAAACGCATTTGGTTTTGGTGACGTGCTTGTGTTGACATACCGGCATGATAAGGTAGAGCGGATAAGCCTTGGCTTTGTAACCATTGAGCCAATTGTTCGACTCTTTTGCGTGATAAACAATATATGATACCGGTTTCATCACGGTGTTTTTGTAAGAATTGCCATAATTGTGCTTTGGGTTTATCGTTTTTTTCTTGAATGTAGTAACGAATGTTAGTGCGATCAAAACTACTGATATACTGTTTACAGTTGTTCAGCTGTAGTCGTTCGATGATTTCTTGTTGGGATCTTTTGTCGGCTGTGGCTGTTAGTGCAATACGAGGAATGTTTGGAAAACGTTCAGATAAAATGGCCAGCTGTAAGTATTCTTCACGAAAATCATGGCCCCACTGGGAAACACAGTGTGCTTCATCAATAGCGAATAAGGCCACTGAAATTTGTTCAAGAAATGCTAAGGTCTTAGGCATTAAAAGTCGCTCGGGTGCGATATAGAGTAAATTTAACTCACCTTGGCGCAGTTGCTCGGCGATGTGGCGTTGCGTGGCGTAATCTTGTGTAGAGTTAATGCAGGCTGCTTGAATACCGAGTAGGGTGAGTGCGTTGACTTGATCTTGCATCAGTGCAATGAGTGGTGAAATAACAATGCCCACACCAGGCCGGATTAAGGCAGGGATCTGATAACAAAGAGATTTGCCACTACCTGTGGGCATCAATACCAGTGTGTCTTGACCGTTAATTGTGCGATCAATAATGTCTGCTTGATGACCTCTGAAACTGTTGTAGCCAAAAGTGCTGTTTAGAATATGGAGCGCTTGGGTGTTCATGTGAGGTTATTATACATATATTTTGAGTGCCCCATTTGCTGTTTTCTGGTAGTGTTGATTTTAGTTTGGATTCAGGTGCTTATGGAATGCCTCTGAGTTTTATTTGTCACTTATTATGGCAACTTCAATAATGCGGTATGTTCGTACATTTTGTCTTGGAAAATATTGATATATAGAGTGTAGAAAATTCAGCATTTTGTTATTTTTCCTTTTGTTGTTTTGACTGGAAGCTAGTGGTTGTAAATAATCTACTGGTCGGGCATGCAAGATTTGAACTTGCGACCCCTCTAATATTCTCTTTGCATAACAAAGTGTGTCAGTTGCTCTAAGGCGGTAGTATAGGGGTTTTTTTCTAGAGACTGAAGTGCGTTCAATGCCTTGTCTATTTCTGCTTGTGCTTGCTGTATTGTGGTTTTGATCGCTCCTGAGTCTGTCAATAATTGGATCACAGATTCTATTTGTTTTGTTGTTGGTTCATCGTTACGAATAATTTGTATTAGCTGCTCTTTGTCTTTGCGTCTGATGTTCGTATTGTGTAGCGCCAAGATTATGGGTAGAGTAATTTTGCCTTCTGTTAAGTCATCGCCGACTTTTTTGCCTAGTTTTGCTTCGTCTCCACAGTAATCAAGTGCGTCATCAATCATCTGAAAACCGCAACCTAAATGATTGGCGTATTGAGTTAAAGCCAGTTCTTGCGTTGTGTTTGCTTGGGCAATGATCGCTGCGCATTGCGCTGAAATTTCAAATAGCTTAGCTGTTTTATATTGAATCACTTGATGGTATTGTTCGAAAGTTGTTGCGGGGTTTTTGCTATGCAGTAGTTGTAGAACTTCCCCTTCTGCAATGATGTTGGTTGCATCGGAAAACCTTTGTAATACTATAGGATTGTCTGCTTGCACCAGTATTTGAAATACGCGAGAGATTAAAAAATCACCAACCAAGACGCTGGCGGCGTTACCCCAAATGGCATTGACTGTTTGTTTGCCCCGTCGTATGCTGGATTCATCCACAACATCATCGTGTAGTAACGTGGCTGTGTGTAAAAACTCTACAGCAGTTGCGATATTAATATGTAGTGTTCCTTCGTATCCACAGGCTTTGGCTGCAAGCAACGCAATTAAAGGTCTTAAGCGCTTGCCACCACTGTGGATGAGATACTCCCCAACCTCTCTTATAAAGGGAACGTGGGTTGTGAGTTGTTCGAGGATAAAGCGGTCAGTGGCTTCAAAATCAAGCATGACCGTATTACGGATGTCAGTAAACTGGGTCACAAATTTAATCGCTCCAAAGCTTGAGGGAAGAGATCCAGATGCTATGTGTCCCATCCAAAGCTGTCAAGAGTTGCTTAGACTAAGTTTCTCTAGAATTACTGAAAGAATTAGATGGTCTATAGACCCTTATCTCAATAGGCGATCCACAATTTTGCTCAGCCCCCAATTGCGCGGGAGACACCACCACTGGCCTCGCCAAAGGTTCTGGCAATGTTAGTGAGGAGTTGAAAAACAGATGAGATAAGGCCAGTAAGTCTTTGAAGTTCGAGTTCTTGTTGTTCGTTAAGCTGTGATTGTTCTGCGGCGTAGTCGTTAACCCTGCTTTCTAAGTTACCGATTTCTTCTGCGGAAAAATTATCGTTGATATCTTTACCTTCAGGGAGTAAGTCAGGACGTTCTTCGAAGAAAGCTTTGAGTTCGGGAGTCAGCTGTACAGGTTGACCCGTATTTTCTGCTTCTAGCTTTAATTGGTTTAAATTGGCGGTTGCTGTATTGGCGGCCGTAATTTCTTGAAGGCTTTGGTCAACGTCTTCCAGAATTTCATCAAGCTCGTTTTTATAATTGTCAAGTACCTCAAACCCTTCTGAGAGTGTTGCTTTCAATGGGGAGCCGTCAGGTAAGAAGTCTAAGTCCTCTTGGCTGGAGACGGTTTGACCTCCTATCTCAATACTGAAGGGGGTGTTAGGGTCTTGAACAGTCTGTAGTGCCAGTGGTAAGAATGGAAACTGGTTGCCATCAACGGCCTCAGGGGTTACGACAACTTGGCCGAATCTCGGGTCGTTTGGGTCGTTGACAATAGTAATGGCGTTGTTGTTTTTGATTTCATTCTCTTGCGCCTGAAGCTCACCCTCACCCTCTGCCTCTGATGGGATAAGTTTAATTAATGTGGAGATTTCTTTGGTGATGGTGCTGGCTTCTTCTACACCCAGCTCTCCCGCTAGCAGTGACTGCTCTGTAGATTCTAAGACAGTTCTCATTAGTAGCAAAAATGATTGCTCTTGGCTTAGGCTGTCGGTGGGGCCTAAAGCGGCTGCAATTTGCTCTTGTACGGCTTGGATTTCACGGAGTACGGCATCTTGGCCTTCTGAGTTCGATGTAGGCAGTTTGTATCCGTTTTGATTTGAGGTTGCTTGTGTATTTGTTGAGGATACTGCCATTGCTTTTCTCTGAGCTTTTTGCTTTAACCTAAAGCTACTTTCAGGTTTCAGGGCGTTTTGTGGTGGTCTCTATTTGTACAATTGAGTCAAGATAATGCCAAACTATATCTATTTTTATCTTACTTCGTAGTGTATCAAAGATTGTTGTAAGAGATTATGGGGATTTTATGTTTTATTTTTTCTATTTCACATGCACTTTGGCTTTTGGTGTAAGCACAGGCCTGATAAGATTATTTAAGTTGTACATTTTCAAGGTAAGTTGATTGATGGACTTTGGAGGGTGTGAATTGTGTCGTGTGTGCCAGTGGTGACGCTGGATGGCCCCAGTGGCTCCGGTAAGGGTACGATTGCTTGCAAAGTGGCCGATACGCTGGGTTGGTACTTATTGGATAGTGGTGTTTTATATCGTGTTCTGGCCTATCAGGCTGTGCAAAACCAGGTTAATTTACAAGATGATGATGCGCTTAGTGCTTTAGCGATCAAAATGGACGTACGCTTTGAAATAGGTCGTAATGTTGTGCCAGTTCCGGTTTATCTTGAGGGTGATGTTGTCACAACAGCTATTCGTACTGAGGCGGTTGGTAAAGTTGCTTCACAAGTAGCTGCTTTGTTTAGGGTTCGAGAGGCTCTGCTTGAGCGTCAAAGAAGTTTTAGGATAGCCCCAGGTTTAGTTGCGGATGGGCGAGATATGGGAACGGTTGTTTTCCCAGATGCACAAGTGAAAATCTATCTTACAGCCAGTGTTCTCGCTCGTGCACAGCGTCGCGTCGAACAGTTGAAAGCCCAAGGAATTGATGATACCCTTGAGCGCGTTCGTAGGCAGGTAGAGCAGCGTGATCACCAGGATGAAAACAGATCAGTGGCGCCTCTGAAGCCAGCGGTTGATGCTATCATCATAGATAGTACTGACCTGAGCATAGATGAGACCCTGTCTCGAGTTATGGAAGTTATCCGGTTGCACCTCTAAGTCAGTTGGGATATTTTCTTTTTGTATTCAATAAGTTATTTGTCGTTTTAATATGTCTTTAGCGTAAGAGAAATAGTGGTATTACTGAAGGCGATGAGCAAAGCGAATTTGCTTATCGCTTTTTGTGTTTTTGATGGTGTATTGAGAAGCTGTGTTTCAATGATGAGCGAGACTCAGCAAACGCATTGTGAATTTTGTGTAGTTTTTTAGCTGCATCAATAGCTTTTCATACGATGATGAACTAACCCCTGTATCAGCTGAGTGGTGCGGAGATTGATTAAAGTATTTAAGGGTCTTAAGGTAAGCAGATGGCCGAGAGTTTTGCAGAATTATTTGAAGAAAGCTTCAGAAATCTAGAAATATCACCAGGTGCAATTGTGACAGGTACCGTGATAGCGATTGACAATGATTGGGTCACTGTAGACGCAGGTTTGAAATCTGAAGGTGTCATCCCGATAGAGCAATTTAAAAATGATAAAGGCAGTGTTGGGATACAGGTGGGAGATGATGTTGAAGTTGCTGTTGAAACGCTAGAGGACGGTTGGGGTGAAACACGTCTTTCTCGAGAAAAAGCCAAGCGAGCAGAGTCTTGGAAGCGGCTTGAAAAAGCTCATGATGATTGCTCTATTGTTAGAGGTTTGATCAGTGGTAAAGTCAAAGGGGGGTTCACTGTTGATTTAGAAGGTGTGCGTGCCTTTTTGCCTGGTTCTTTGGTTGATGTTCGCCCGATTCGGGATGCATCTCATCTTGAGGGCAAAGAGCTTGATTTTAAAGTTATCAAGCTGGATGCAAAGCGTAACAATGTTGTGGTTTCACGTCGGGCTGTTTTGGAAGCTGAAAATACGGCTGAGCGTGAAGCTTTAATGGAGGCTTTGCAAGAGGGAGCGGAAGTTAAAGGCATTGTTAAAAATTTAACCGATTACGGCTCTTTTGTTGATCTTGGTGGTGTTGATGGTTTACTGCACATTACCGATATGTCCTGGAAGCGTATTAAGCATCCAAGTGAAATTGTTGCGGTTGGTGATGAGATTTTAGTTAAGGTGTTGAAGTTCGACCGAGAGCGTAATCGTGTTTCTTTGGGCTTAAAGCAGTTGGGTGAAGATCCTTGGTTAGAAATTAAAAACCGTTATCCTGAAGGTGCTAAAGTTAAAGCTAAAGTGACTAACTTAACAGACTATGGGTGTTTTGCTGAACTCGAAGAGGGTGTTGAAGGCTTAGTGCACGTTTCCGAAATGGATTGGACCAACAAAAATGTACATCCTTCTAAAGTTGTCAATGTTGGTGATGAGATTGATGTTATGGTGCTAGATATCGATGAGGAGCGTCGTCGTATTTCTCTTGGGGTCAAGCATTGTAAACCTAATCCTTGGGAAGAGTTTTCGCAAAAATTTAATAAAGGTGATCGGGTGACAGGTAGGATTAAGTCTATCACTGATTTTGGTATTTTCATTGGCCTTGATGGTAATATTGATGGATTGATCCATTTATCGGATTTGTCTTGGGATGAGTTGGGTGAGGAAGCTGTGCACCAGTATAAGAAAAATGAAGACATTGAAGCGATGATATTGTCAATTGATGCAGAGCGAGAACGTATTTCTCTAGGCATTAAGCAAATGACAGAAGACCCTTTTTTCAACTATGTGACTAATAATGAAAAAGGGGCTATTGTTAAAGGGAAAGTGAAAGAGGTTGATGTTAAAGCTGCTGTCATTGAATTAGAAGAAGGGGTTGATGGCTCTTTGAAGGCGACGGAAATGGCTCAAGACCGCGTTGAAGATGCCCGGACCTATCTTTCTCAAGGCGATGAAGTTGAAGCCAAAATTATAGGTATTGACCGTAAGAATCGAATCATTTCTTTATCAATTAAAGCTAAAGATCAGGTTGATTCAGATTCGGTGGAAGAAGAAGATAAAGAGCAAGCTGCGCCTAAGACCATTGGTGATTTGATTAAGGCGCAAATGGAAGAAAATAAGCAGGCATAATAATATGCTTTTGCTGTAATTTCTTTGATATGCCAACTGTTTAATTTAGGTTGTAGCTTTGAGTTTTATATTGGATATCTATGGCATTTGCCACCAGTGAAGAGGTTAAGGGAATGGCTGTCACCAAATCTGAGCTGATTGAACGAGTTGCGGCTCATGAGTCTCAACTTTCTGTAAAAGATGTAGAGCTAGCGGTAAAGGCTCTGCTGGAAACAATGGCTCAAGCGCTGGCAAATGGAATGCGTATAGAAATACGCGGCTTTGGTAGCTTTAGCTTGCATTATCGTAAAGGGCGTACAGGGCGTAACCCTAAAACTGGTAAAGAAGTTGATATAGAGGGTAAGTATGTTCCTCATTTTAAGCCAGGAAAGGAGCTTAGGGAGCGTGTTAACCAGTCTATGCAAGATGAAATTAAGGTTTCGCCTGACGGTAAGCCTTATGAGGCTGGCGCAGGCAATTCTCGTAGCTATGTAAGGGTAAAGTCGTCTCATGATGATCCTTCTAATTCTTTGGGTGGTGGTGGCCTTGATGTGGCTGAAGGTTCAGGCTAATTCATGATGTAGTTGTTTTGAGCTGCGCAGACTGTTTGTTTGAATTTTGATCTTTTCACATATTCCTGTAGAAATAGGTGAGCTTAATCGTACCGTTATACTGGGTATATATCCTGCTCTATGAATAAAGTGAAAGCCACTGTATTAATTGTAGCTCTAATTTTACTGGCATTGATGGGGTTGCAGTTCTTAACTGAAAATCAGCAACCTGTGACTGTTAAGACTTTGATAGGAGACTTTGTTGGGTTAAGTATAGGAAAGGCTCTGCTCAGTGCTTTTATAGGTGGGGCGATACTGGGTTGTGTGATAGGCTTTATTCCATTAGGTTTTTATGTGCTTGTGCAAAGTCGTTTAAAAAAATACATTAATAGGTTGGAGCGAACTCTTGAGCAAGTCAGTTCTACAACGTCTTCAACTCAGTCTCAATCAAAAAGGCATTCTCTAGTTTTAAGTAAAACTTTATTAAAATCGAGAGAGTGTAAGAAAAAAACTGGGCTTAACGAATTATGATGGCGCTTATGCTCGTTTCTTAGCCCAAACTAGATGGTGTCTCGCTCAAGTGAAAAACTGCCTGAGCAATAGATTATATGACTGATGGCTTATTGTTTGTCTGTTACCTGTCTGTGATGAAACTGATCTTATGTGCTTATCTTTATTACAAACTTATGCATCTGATCTGATAGTACGAAGCTTAGGTTATAGCTGCGGCCGTTGTGGGTTTTCTGGAAAAGTTTTGCACTGGTTGTGCTCGGGGTGTTGTTCATGAGGCAGTATTAAACCTTTACAAACTTAGGCTCCTAGTTGTTTGTGTGATGTTTTTCTTTTTTTAAGCGTTCATTAAAAAATAGGTGGTAATATGATGTTAAGTATGAGTTAATACCACGCTGAAAAGGCGTTGGCTTTTTCAGTGAATAATATTTATTAGTTGAAAATTCGGTTGAATGTTAAAAAGGAGATGGTTAATGAAAAAATTATTACTTGTGCTCATGATGTCTGCAGCAGCGTGGTGTTTTAGTGTTCAGGCTGAGAATGTGTTCTCTTCAGCAGAAACTCAAAAAGAACAGTTTATCGAAACTATTAATATTAATACAGCTGATGCTGCAACGTTGCAAAACTTGTTGAAAGGTGTGGGCTCTGTTAAAGCAAAGGCGATCGTTGCATTTCGTGAGTTAAATGGCCCTTTTCAAAGTTTAGAGGAGCTGGGTCAAGTTAAAGGGATAGGTGAGCAAATTTTAGCTGAGAACAAAGCGCGCATTGTTTTTGAATGATGTTTTGTTTTTTTGAAGTCGCAAAGGGTGCGTTTGTACCCTTTGTGTTGAGAACTTACGCCAAGACTTACTTGAGTTGTGTCTTTTTTAAAAAAATCTATAAAAACAGCACCATGTGAAGTGTGAGCTTGAGTTATGACTCAGATTTGCTTTAATGTGATAGCTTGATCTCGTATGAAAGTTTGTTTTTTTATTAAGTTTGGTAAGGCCTTAGATTTTGTTTTTTGTGAGTTAAGACACAGAAAAGTCATGTATCTTTTTGAATTTGAACTAATATAGATTGTATGGGGTTTGTAACATTTTATTGTATAAATTTTAGAGTGATTTTTTAGTTTTAAGGGTAATAGCTAGATGAAAAAAAAACCAGACATAATAGTTGTTCTGTTTGTAGTGTTTAGTGTTGGGGCGCTAGTAAGTAACTGCATTGTTGGGGAAAAAGACCCAATCCAGGTTGCGCAGGTCTACTTAATCCGCTAGAACAACGTTTTTATATTATGTGGTATAAGAAAAGTACCTCCCGAAGATGCCGTAACCGATATTTGTCCTTGAACCCTGGAGTTCAAGGGGGTGGTTTCTGAGAGGTATCAGGCTTTCTGAGCGGGCAGACATGCACAACAACCCCAAACTGGAAACCTCCTATTAAGATAGAGTCATCGGGTCAAGGAACGCTATCGGTGCCACGAACATATCAGGAGGTGGCGTTTCTAAGTATAATTAAAAATTCGAAAATCAACAGTATTGACAAGCTTTATTTGCACAAAATGACTCATTTTTTTGTGCTGTAGGTGTTTGATCTTTCAAATTGTTACAAAAATTCTCTTTCGTCAACTTTTTTGGATATATTTTGTTCTGCCCTAAGTCCTAAGTAAAGCTTGTTTCGTTTACTCACCTATGGCGGCTTCAATTTTGTTTGATATCTTTTGAATATGGTGTTGGGCTTTCTTGGCATCTGTCTCTAGAGTGGCCTGAGCCTGGAGAAGCTCGTGAGTAATGTTTAGTGCGGCCATGACGGCTATGCGTTCAAGGCCTACGGTGCGCCCAGCTTTTTTGATTGACAGCATTTTCTGATTTACATATTCAGCTGTTGCCATAAGAGAGCTTTCTTCCCCCTCTGGGCAGCTGACAGGGTATTCTTTGTCTAAAATTTGTACTTCAATGGTTTTTGATATTGGTTTCATGGTTGAATTTCCTTTGCTGAATGGTAAGGTTGGATGAGGTACAATTATAAATCAACTGATTTGTGTGGTTAAAGCTTCAAATTCTTTGAGTTTGTTTATCATTGACTCAATTTTGTGCTTTGCTGTTTGGTTTTTATCTGCCAGAAGTGTTTTTTCTTGCAGTAATTGCTGCTCTCTGGCTTGTAGCCTTTGGTTTTCATATTGAAGCTGCTTAAGCTTGTTAAGCATGGCTTCGATGTTATGATCAAGTTGGTTCAATTGGTTTGCCCACATAAGTCAGGTATCCTTCTTAAAGTGAGTTGACGGCTGTACTATAGAAGCTGTTATGGTCTTTGGTCAATGTTAGAGTTAAAATGCATAGGGAGTGTATTTTAACTTACCTACATTACTGTAAAAAGTGTCATTAATGAGCCACGTAGTGCTGTTGAGGTTGTATTTTCATATGAGAGAGATTTTATGAGTACAGAGTTTGCTAGCTTTGACGAACTCCTTGTGATGATAGAGGCAAAGGGTATACAGGTGTCTTTATCTGCTTTGCAAGGTCAACTTTTTGGTTGTGTTTTGGCTGGAGTGTTGCCTTCATTTAGCCAATGGCTACAAGATTTGCAAGCTGAATCTATGGTTGAGCAGGCTTTTGAAACACTAGAAGAAGAGCAAGTATTAAAGCAGCTTTATGATAGTTTGTTAGGAGGTTTTTTGCAACGGGACTATGGGGAATATGGTTTTATTTTGTTGCTCCCAGGGGATGAAGAGCCTATTCAGGTTCGGCTTGAAGCTTTAAGTGATTGGGCATCCGGTTTGTTGCTGGGGTTAGGCTTGGGTGGCTTGACTCAAGAAAATACCACCTCGGAAATGAGGGAGATGCTGACAGATGTCCATTCTATCAGTTTGGTAGACTCTCAGGTTAATCCTAGTGAAGAAGCTGAGAAGCACTATGTGGAATTGGTTGAGTATTTGCGTGTGATCGTATTTGCTTTATCCGATTATAAGGACATGAAGTACAGTGTGAAAACGTCTAATGAAAAGCAGACACCTGCTTTTGAGTTATGAGTAAAGGTTAGATGGTGAAACGTGAAGGTTGAGTCAGAAGGTTGAATTAAAAGTGTCAATACAAAATCTTTGGGGTCTCTCTGTGTCGCATTATCAAGCCAGGCGCCGGCAATTAATGGAGCGAATGGGATCTGACAGCATTGCTATTTTACCTGCTGCGCCTGTTGCGGTACGTAATCGAGATGTGGAGTATAAATATCGTCAGTGCAGTGATTTTTTATATTTGACAGGTTTTGTTGAGTCACAATCTATTGCTGTATTTATACCAGAGCGCCCCGAAGGTGAGTTTATTTTATTTTGTCGTTCAAAAGATGCTGAAAAAGAAAAATGGGATGGGTTTCTTTATGGGCAAGCAGGCGCTGTAGAAGTTTTTGGTGCTGATCAAGCGTATCCGGTGGAGGTTTTTGAAAAGAGCTTATCCGGTTTGATGCAGGGTAAAGAGAAGGTATATTACGATTTAGGTGCTGTTCCTGCTTATGACCAAACCATTATAGGGGTGTTAAATCAATTAAGAGCTAAAGTTAGAAGCGGCGTTGTCGGCCCGCAAGCTGTGTATTCGTTAGCTTGTTTGATTCATGAGATGCGTTTAATCAAATCTTCACAAGAGCTGGATTTGATGGCAAGAGCTGCCGAAATTTCTGCTGTTGCGCATATTAAAGCGATGCAAGCCTGTCGACAATTTTCTTATGAATATCAGTTGGAGGCTTTGCTGCAATATGAATTTGCTTTTCAAGGCGCCAGTTCGGTTGCTTACCCATCTATTGTAGGTGGAGGCGCTAACGCTTGTGTGTTGCATTATATTGACAACCGTGCGCGTTTGCAGCCAGGTGAATTGGTATTGATTGATGCGGGTGCTGAGTATCAACACTATGCGGCTGATATCACTCGTACTTTCCCTGTCAGTGGTACTTTTTCAGCTGAACAAAAAGCGTTGTATGAACTGGTACTGCAGGCTCAGTCGGCGGCGATTGAGCAAGTCCGCCCAGGACGGACTTGGGATCAGCCTGATGTCATTGCTGTGCGAGTGTTGACGGAGGGTTTGGTAGATTTGAATTTATTGCAAGGCTCTGTTGAGACTTTAATTGAAGAAAAAGCTTATAAGTCCTTTTACATGCACCGCACAGGTCATTGGTTGGGTCTGGATGTGCATGATGTGGGTACTTATAAAGTAAAGGGTCAATGGCGAACATTGGAACCTGGTATGGTGCTAACGGTTGAGCCAGGACTTTATATTGCGCCAGATTGTGAGACGGTTGACCCTTGTTGGCGAGGAATCGGGATTCGAATAGAAGACGATGTGGTTGTGACCGAAGGGGCGCCAAGGGTGTTGACTGAAAAAGTGCCGAAGACAGTAGAGACTATTGAAACTTTGATGCGTTAGTGTTCATGCGAAATCAAGAAAACTACATAGGCCACTCTAGCAGGGCCGAAAAATATGATGTTGTCATTGTTGGTGGGGGTATGGTTGGTGCAACTTTGGCAGCTGCGCTTGGTCAAGCGACAACCTATCGCATAGCTGTGTTGGAGCGAGAGGCTTTACCTGCAGGTGTGCCTGATGCGCTGTCTGTACCTTCTACGTTTGATACCAGATCGATTGCCTTATCGCGAAGTACCGTTCGGTTCTTATATCAAATGGGTTGGTGGACTCAATTACGTAAGTGTGCCACTGCGATTCGGCAGTTGTGGGTGGAAACATTGAGCTTGCCAGGGTGCGTACAAATGTGTGCCGAACAAGTCGATCTTCCTGCCTTAGGTTATGTTGTACCTAATGTTTTGTTAGGTCAATATCTAATTCAAACTGTACGACAGTGTGGAAGAGTCACTGTCTATGATCAGGCTGTGTTGCATAATTTGCAACCTAAGAAAGGTGGTTTTGTTGCACAGGCTGTGTGTGCAGGTGAATCTGTCTCTTTGGTCGCACCTTTGTGGGTGGTGGCTGATGGTGTGAATTCGCAGACTTTAAATGCCTTGGGTATTGAATCTCGTACGCATTCGTATGCCCAGAATGCTGTTATCACTACTGTGAGAGCACCAAAGCTTAGAGGTGATGGTGCTTATGAATTTTTTCAGATAGGGGGAGGCAGTTTGGCCTTCTTGCCTTTGAGTCATGGGAGGCATGGTTTGGTTTGGGCCTTGCCTGCAGTTCGTGCTGAAGCGGTGTTAAGCTTATCCGATGAGGATTGTTTGGAAGCATTGACTGCAACCTTAGGTCAGCATAGAGCTCCCCTTGAGGATTTGGGCCAGCGTAGTTACTACCCGTTGCAATTGAGCCTTGCAAGGGAGCAAATTAGGCCACACTGTGTGGTGTTGGGTAATGCAGCTCATAGTTTGCATCCAATCGCGGGCCAAGGTTTTAATCTTGCGGTGCGAGATGTCATGACTTTAGTGAATTTGTTGAAAGTAAGACCAGAACGTTTGTCTTGTTTTACGTTGCTACAGCGTTATGAAGAGCTGCGCTTACAGGATCAGAATCGTATTGTTAGGTTTTGCCAAGGATTATTAGATGTTTTTTCCTGGCGAGAAATAAGTGTTGTTGGTTTGAGGCAGTTAGCAATGCTGTTGTTTGACTGCTCCCCGCAAGCACAGGCTTGGTTGGCCAAAACTGTGATTGCGCCAACGGTGTTAGAGACGGCTTGGGAGTTAGGTGTGTGAAATACGATGTCGCTGTTGTTGGGTCAGGTCTTGTTGGAAAAGCATTGGCGTTGTTATTGGCGCAGGAAACGCATTATCAAGTTGTATTATTCGATCAGACTGAGGTAAGTGTTCATAAACAGTCAGTACCAATGGCGCAGATGCGTTATCAAGACGCAGCTTTTACCCAGAGCCCCTGGGCTGTCAGTGCATTGTCTTTATCCAGTCGCGCTATTTTACAGAAACTGGGGTTGTGGGCTCAATTAGTTCAGATGGGTATTTGCCCATTTGCTGGAATGGAAATAACAGAAGCTCTTGGAGCTGGGCAGTTGTCTTTTAGCACTTCGGATTTAAATGAGAATTGTTTGGGATATCTAGTGTATAATGACCTGCTTGCAGATCTTATGCAAAAAGCTATTGAGCAGCATGAATGCATTACGCAATATCAGCGGCATCGTTTGCAAAATATTCGTATGCGGGCTGATCGGGTGGATTTATCATTCGATCGAGGTCAATATTCGGCTCGCTTACTAGTGGGAGCTGATGGTAAGCATTCGCGGGTTAGAGAGTTGCTTGGGATTTCTGTAACCGGTGGTCGTTATGAGCAGGATGCATTGGTGTGTCAGATTAAAACACAGCGTCCTCATGAGTGGGTGGCCAGGCAAGTCTTTTTAGAACAAGGGCCTATTGCTTTTTTGCCATTAACTGCTAGAGACGGTTTTGATCCTATGTGGCAGGAATCTTGGCCAAGGGCTTGTGCATCTGAACAGTATAGCTCTATTGTGTGGTCATTACCTCAGAATCAAGCGCGTGACTTGATGGGCTTGTCGTGTGAGGCGTTTAAGCGGGCATTAGCGGCACATGTACCTACAGCGTTGGGGTCATTGGAGCATTGCTCAAAGTTAGCCAAATGGCCATTGTACGGCCAGTCAGCTAATAATTGTGTTTATCGGCATGCTGTATTGGTTGGGGACAGTGCGCAAGTTTTGCACCCTTTGGCCGGTCAAGGCTTGAATATTGGCTTGATGGATGCCGCTGTACTTGTTGATTTATTATCTGAAAGCCAACAAGAAATAGGTTTGGTGCACAGTGAGTTGTTTTTGAGTCGTTATCGACGTGTACGTAAGTTGCACCAAAAGAGCCTGCTGGCGGTAACTCATGGATTGCATGTTTTGTATAGGCAGAGAGATTGGTGGCTGATACTTGGGCGTAACTTGGGTCTGAATTGGGCGCATAGGTGCCGTCCGTTGAAGAGATTTTTAGTGAAGCAGGCCAGTGCGCATCGTGACTATTTACCTAAAAGTTTTTGGCCCTATCATCAACAGTGGCCTTTTTGAAGTTATAAGCATGTTGCATTTATGCCAGTTAGGAGGTTTTTCATGAAAGACCGTTGTACCCCTACTCATAATAAAACAGAGACTGGGACTGGATTGAATATAAAGACACCTCATTCTAACCAATCTTTTGATAATGGGTTTGAGCAGGAGCGAGAGAAAGAAGATCTTTTGGATGATGCTGTTTTGGTATATCAGCCCGATACTCGATTGATTGACGAATTTTTTGAGGATGATATAAGCAAAGCTTAGAGTACTTGCGGTGGTATATGACAAAAATTTTTTAATAATCTAATGTTCCGAAGAGTCCATAGGTAATGAGTTTGAGTATGGGGTGTTTTTTTATTGTGCCATCAGATGTAAAAAGAGGCTGGAATATGAATTTTTGCATAAAAATACATCATGTATGGGGGCTTTGTCTGTTTTTATTTGGGGTGTCGTTTTCTTGGGCAGATGCTAGTTTTACTGTGCATCAATTACAGGGTCAGTATAAGAAAGAGGCCCGTCCTCTGTTGGTGAAGGAAAAGAAAGTTCGCATGGAGTTAGAGGGCTTTAGAGGGATGCAGCAAGGTTATATACTGTTTGATGTTGTTAAACGAACGGTAACACACGTCAATCAACATGAAAAGAGCTACACTGTGATTGATGAGAAAACCTTTGAGCAGCTTTCCAATACTTTGAATAATCTGCAAAAAAGTGTTTTATCTCAACTGAATGGCAAGTTAGAGTCAGGGCATCATCAAGCGATGGAGGCTATGATTTCACAGTTGGATTTGCAAAGCCAAAGCTTGACGCAAAAAAAGTCACAACGTTCGGTGAGAGAGACGGACCGTACAAAAACGATTGCTGGATACGTCTGTAAAATTTACGAGCAATATGAGGGTAAACATAAGCGGGCAGAGATTTGTACGCTTGAGGCACAAGCTTTAGGTGTGTTAGAACAAGATTTGGAGGCTATCATTGAGTTTTATGAGTTTATTAAAGCAATGGCCTCTAAGTTGCCTGGTGGCCAGAGTTTAATGAGTCAGATGCAATTGTGGGAATTAGCAGAACGTGCTATTCCTTTACATGTAACAAAATATAAGGAGGGTGAGGCGAGTGAGATTGAGTCGGTGCATCAAGTGTCTAAAGTGGATATGCGTACTTTGAATGTGGCCTTATTTCAGGTGCCTAAAGGTTATAAGCAAAAGCAGGCAACTTCATCTTACTCAAAGCCTTTTAATCAATGAGTGATACGAACAATAAAAAGCCGGAGTTGAGTTTGACTCCTTTATCTTTAAAACCTGAGGTTGATGAAATTCGTCAGCGCACAGCGAGGTCAGGTAGTTATAAAGCAGCTGATGGTACGCAAAAACCTAATCGTCGTCGAAAAAAGAATTCAGGTTTTCCTTGGGCGTGGTGTGTGGCCATGTTGGCGATTATGGGGGTTGCTTATGTGGGTTACTTAGAGGTCACGAAATTACAGGGTGAGCTGGATGGTATGAGGGGGGCGCTTAACAGTTCTAAGGAGTCTGTCAATGAGTCGGTGGGGGAGTTGCAAAGTGCCTTATCGAGTACGTCTGAAAGCTTGACTACGCGCGAGCTTGAGGTGGCAGAGAAGCTGAAATTTTTAGATGCAGAAATGCGTAAGCTTTGGGCTGTTTACCAGGCGAATAAGCCTAAGCTCAAGGATATGAAGCAATCGGTTGATCAATTAAAAACACAGCAAACAAGACAGCAGCACAGTATGTCTAAGCTAGCGAACACTGTTAAAAAGGTTGATGATGAATTTGCTCAATTGAATACTCAGCTGGTGGGTTTGGAAGCACTGATTGAACAACAGAAAAAGCAAAATGAGCAAGTATCGAAATTGGCGTCAAAAAAAGAGCTTGAGCATCTTGAGCAGCAGTTAGTTGAGAACGGGGTTTTGTTGAAAGTGATTGATCAGCATCGTCGCCAAGTCAATCAGCGTTTGGACCAGCTGACGACTGAGGTGCGAAAGTTAATGGGGGTGGGAGAGCAGAGTCCAGGGCTTTAGGGTGTTGAATGATTCATTTTGACTTTAGGAGGTGTCCCAGAATAAAGTTTACAATGTGAGCGGATGCATGTCTGAGCGCAGCGAGTTCAGGAGCGAAGCTTGTAAACTTTATTCTGGGACAC
>JANQJO010000009.1 GCA_028281605.1 Pseudomonadales bacterium | reverse complement strand
AACCGTTTTTTCGAACTGACAAGTATTACACTGTAATTGCATTTCACCAAAGCGTTGATGTGTACGACAATCGAGCATGGCCCGCAAAGCGCGGGCCTGGTCATCAGAAACTTGGTTTGCGTGAGAATATCTGGCAAAGTGTGCTTTTGTGGAGGCTTGACGATATCAACCCATTGCCATTCTTTTTTGAGTACATGCTGGTAGAAGAACTGTAAACCATTGCGGTCTACTTTGACAGTACTCCAAGAGTGAGTTTTGACTAAGGAATAGAAGTACTCCTCAAGGTGCTTTTGGGTTAAACGATCAGGGCAGCAATCAAAATATTCGGTAATACGGCGTAAAGCACGGGCATAACTTTGGATGGTATTATCACTTTTACCTTGTCGGGTTAATGCGTTAACATGTTGTTGATAGAGTGACTGATAGCGTTTTTGTTCAGCTTTGTTCATGCGATAGTTCCTCTTGGTTGTGGTACCCGGGGTTGGGTACATAGAGGAAATATCGGCTATTAGTATGATGCTGTTATTCTGCCGCTTTGCGGCTTAGTTCAACAAACCAATGAACTGGACCCAAAACCCTTTGCTTCTTTTGAGGGTGGGGTAGTCTGATAGATTGGTGTATTTTTATAGTCTCTGGTAGGGTTTTGGGCCAGTTATTGGGGCGTTAGGTCTTTGGATTAACTCGTCAGGTAAACAAAATAGGAAAGTAAGAATATGCCAATAATTAGTAGATTTTTAGGAGTGATTATTGCCATGTATTGGGACGATCATTCTCCTCCCCATTTTCATGCAAAATATGGGGAATACGAAATAATTGTAAATATTCATACCGGAGTGATTGAAGGAAAATTTCCAAAAAGAGCTTTACGGTTAGTCCTTGAATGGTATGAGCTGCACAAAGCAGAGCTCATCGAAAATTGGGAGCTTTGCCAATCGAAAAAACCTTTGAATCAAATATCACCACTGGAGTAATCTGTATGTTTATTCATATTAATACCGCAGAATATGTAGACGGTTTCAAAATTAAATTATCTTTTAATGACGGTAAAGAAGGCATTGCTGATTTGACTGATGCTTTAGTTGGCCCAGTGTTTGAACATTTAAAAAATCAAAAGGAGTTTACTCGTTTTCAAGTTGATAAAGAGCTTGATACTATAGTTTGGCCGAACGGAGCAGATCTTGCTCCTGAATATCTGTACTTTCAAGCTTTTAAAAATGATCCTGAGTTGAAGTCAAAATTTGTGGAGTGGGGTTATATCACCTAACCAAAATCTCAAGCGGACGCTGAAAAGCGCGCCGCTTAGCTTGATGTTATGATTGGTCTCAGATTTCAGAGGAAGTCAATTAAAATGGGTTCAAAGAAAAAACACCAGGAGATGCAAGAGTGGAGAAGTCGTCGTGAGATTCCCGACCCTCAAATTTGTGATGCGGCAAACCAATACGCAGAAATTTATTGCTTACTCGTTCCTAAGTAGTTGATTTGACAATTTGCTTATATGATTTTAGGTAAATTATTGCTATATCTTTAATGTTAGAATATCTATTCCATAGTACTTTTCATACATTATTTCTAGAGATTTGATACTATTCTTCTGTGCCATGATGCATTCATATGTTTACCTGAGACTTGGAGAAATAAAAACCGTGCCTAATAGAATACATAAACAGCCAACATATCGTCCATCAAATCAAACTGCACAGATGCACAGATTAAGACGAGGTGGAAATCACAATTCGTCAATGCTGGAACAAGCTATGTTTAAAAGAGTTAAAAAAGATTATGTGGGAAAAAGTGATGCTCATGGCACTTCACTCAGATTACCCAGTTTAAGAAGTGTTGCCAACACAACCTTACTATCCTTAACTTGTTTTCTAGTTTTATCCTCTGGCTTTATGCCTGCTGCCGAGGCTAGGTTTATACTAAAGGAGCCTAACGAATCTAAAAATAATGCTAATAACCCTATTAGTTTTGACGGAATAGCAAGTTTCAGAGGGCCAAGTACTCAGCGTTGTTCAGGTGTTGTGGTTGAACAGGGGTCTGCCCTTTATGCTTTGGCAAATGGGCATTGTATAAGAACTATACGAGAAGAAGGGTTGCCAAATAAAGTATACACTGACCTGTTTTCTTATGGTTACTTAACGCTTCATGGAAATGGTACAGAAGAAGAAAGACTTGATGGCATAGGAGAAGTTAAAATTGATTCAATTGCATATGCAACGATGAATGGAACAGATTTACAAGTCGCACGTTTTACAGTCTCTGCTAAGGAATTGATTGATGCACTTGGAGTAGTCCCATTAGTTCTAGGCACGAATCCTGTCAAAGCTGGAGACAATGTGTCGGTTGTATCTGGATTTCGTGGAGAAAGTTTTTCTACTCGCGTAGAAGAGATTGTCCCTAGGCTAGTAGAAAGTAATTGGTCTTGGTTTCAGACAATAGCTTTAACCAAACCTATTAAAGAAGAAAAAGAAGCTCTCGGTCTCTCTGGCTCTCCGATTATAGATAGTCATGGAGGCGTGGTGGGTCTCATTAATACGATAAATACAAATGGAGAGAACTGTACATTGAATAATCCATGTGAGGACCATCATGATGGGAAACCACCAACTGTGAAAGAGGGAGGGCTTTATGGAATAGCAACTACTAGTTTGCAAGATTGTTCTGATAGAGCAGGAAACCTAGATTTTACTACCAAAAATTGCTCTTTACCTCCACCGGATACTATTAGCCCTGAAGACAAAGAGAAGATAGAATCACAACGGGCGTTTATTAGAGAACATCCAAGTTCAAGAATTGTTTATTATCAATCTGACCTTCCTAGGGATGAACAACTTACTAGAGCGGAAGTTGATCGTCAAACGAAGTTACTCTACTGTCCCGAAGGGAAAGTTTTGATCAGGAAAAATTCGGAGAGTGCGATTCACTGTACAGAAAAAAAATAACTTAAGTAATGGCTGGCACGAAATAACGTTGATATTAAGGTAGCTGAGTAAAATTTACAGTTTTTGTAGATAAAAATTTATAGGACGCCTAAAGCCTAAAAGGATGATAATGTGGAATATCACCAATTAATTACATTAGCCTTAATACAAGGCATCACTGAATTTTTACCGATTTCCAGTTCAGCGCATTTAATTCTTCCCATTCATTTGTGGGGTTGGCCAGATCAAGGCTTAGCTTTTGATGTAGCTGTTCATTTAGGGACCTTACTGGCAGTGCTGTTACATTTTAGACACGAACTTAAGCAGTTAGCCATAGGTAGTACACAAGCTCTCTCAAAAAAACAAACCAGCCCTGAAGTTAAACTGATCGGAGCCATTATTTTAGGCTTTTTACCCGCAGCTTTGTTAGGCTTCTTCTGTGAATCCTTGATAGAAGCACACTTAAGAAGTATCACCACTATTATCATTACCACCATTGGCTTTGGCTTATTGTTGTGGTTCTCTGACCAAAAAAGCTCTGGGCACTTGGATCTTAAAGACATGACTCTTGTCAGTGCATTGTTAATCGGATGTGCTCAAGCTATGGCTTTAATTCCAGGCACTTCACGTAGTGGCATCACTATCACCGCTGCATTGTTATTAGGATTTAGCAGAACTTCAGCCGCACAATTTTCTTTTCTGCTATCAATACCCATTATCTTAGGAGCCAGCGTCATGCAAATCATAAAAGTCATTGAAGGCCAAGTCACTTTATCGTGGTCTGTTTTTTTAATGGCTGGCACTTTATCTGGCATCAGCGCCTTTTTATGCATCCATATTTTCTTACGCCTAATCGATCGAATTGGATTGTGGCCTTTTGTCTTTTACCGCCTCTTACTTGGAGGTTATTTGGCACTGTGGTTTTTATAACGTATACGATAAATAAACGTACAATATAGAATAGTCACCGGTGATCGTAGCAAAATGGTAAGTAGTCGTTGATGGTGATCCCATTTTGCTTCAGACAGAATTGGAGAACTCCGATATCACAGTCACAGTGAAGGAATTACTGTTAAACTCCTAAAGTTACCCCTCAAGCGGAAAGCTGTCAAGCTCATCAAACTTTCCTTAAATGATGAGCTTGAAAATCATTGATTATTAGTTAGTATCCAAAATCACTTTTCCAGAGTCTTGATCAGTTACTTGCATATCTACCTCTTCTGCTACTTCTAACATATTAATATGTAAGCTCGCAGCCAGTGGGTTAAGATTATAATATATGTACACAGACATTCTGTACGCACAATCTCCCGCACAAGCCTGTGGATCCGAATCTGGTAAATACAGATTAATATAGTTTCGAATAGATGCCATATCTGTACAATCAACTTTATCGCACACTAACACACAGTCTGAGCAAAACTTGTTGTAATCTGCAACCAGTTGCACCATGTCACGTCGTATAGCAGCATTACCTAATTTACTCTGAGCAACCGCTGACTCCTTTGTATCATCAGCTTCTTCGTCCTTATCGTCATCTACTTCTTCTTCATCCTTATCATCGTCCACTTCTTCCTCATCTTTGTCGTCATCTAATTCTTCTTCATTATTTTCATCATCTTTATCTTCTTCTTCATCTTTGTCATCATCATCCTCTTCTTCTACTACCGCTTCTTCAACTTCCTCTACACTGTCATTATTATCATTTTCAGATTCTTCATCTTCACTAGTCGCAACAACAACCCCATCGTCCTCCACTTTCAGGCTCTGGGCCGCAGGGTTTTCACCAAAATTAGATAAGATATATAAAGTGGTATTGACCGCACAATCACCTGCACACGCAGCAACATTGCCTGGCGGCATAGCTACTTCAACATAATCGGTCAAAACCTCCCGATCAGCACAGTTGACTATCTGACATACATTTGGACCAATAGGTAGATCATAAATACCTGCTACCCCCTCACCCTTGTCACCATGACAAACAGCACAGCTATTCTTATAAGCAACTGAGTTGGGGTCAACAACAGCTCCACCATCTCCGGCTCCACCGTCACCATTTCCAGCTCCACCATCAGCACCACCACCTGCACCGGCAGCCACACCAGATAAGGTCAACATATAGTCTGCTATTTTAGTAGCGCATTCCCCAACACAGGCAGTTGGGTTACCATCAGGCATTTCGGCAATAAGGTAAGTATCTAACTGTGCCTTATCACTGCAATCTGTAAATACACAAGCCTGGTTAGGCCCTGATATAGGCACCGCATAAGGACCTGCACCCTCTCCATTGTTACCATGGCATAACTGACAGTTATGTTCTACATAATATTCCGCACCTGTTTTAGTCGTCCCTGTACCTCCTCCTCCGGTACCACCACCACCACCGCCACCATTATCACCACCACAAGCGTATAGCAGTGAAAACAAGCAGTAAGTTAATCCATAAAGATAGTAATTTTTCATGGAACACCCCATAAAACTATTCTTTTTATTATGATTCCAATTGCATTCGCCTAAAATATGCAGCTTTACTTATTTCTGCAATTTCAGCCATTCTTTATCTTTTATTCAGGCGAACGTTTTTTGTATTTATTAATCTCTTTCCTGCCCTGATAACATCATCATGGAATACAACTTGAATGACCGGCAGGGACGTTACGATCTCGACATTTAATAAACTTTATACTTTTATAAAACAACGGTGCTTTGCAACAACCTTCTCTCGTTTAGCTGAAAAAACCTCTATAGTTCATGATTGCTTCTGTCATGCACAAGATGATCAACCATTGTCTTTACAGCTTACGAAATAAAATACACCAGAGCAAACAGTGTTTGAGTTTTTTTTTGTTACTTTACCACCCCGTTAGTTCTTTCAAAGTAAAACCAATTTTTGCTGGATTACGCACTACTTTAACATCAGCAGCTTCTAGGGCTGCATATTTTTCATCAGCCGTTCCTTTTCCACCGGCTATAATGGCTCCTGCATGCCCCATACGCTTACCTTGAGGCGCAGTTACACCTGCAATATAAGAAACCACAGGCTTCGTTACATTTTGTTTAATAAATAAAGCAGCCTCGTCCTCTGCTGTGCCCCCAATTTCACCGACCATAATGATCGCTTCGGTTTTTGGGTCTTGCTGAAATAAAGCTAAAGCATCAATAAATGTCGTACCTGGCATCGGGTCCCCACCAATACCAATGCACGTAGACTGACCAAAACCTAAAGCTGTGGTTTGACTAACAGCCTCATAAGTTAAGGTGCCAGAACGTGAGACAATACCCACCTTACCTGGTAAATGCACATCCCCCGGCATAATACCCACTTTACACTCCCCTGGAGTGATCACACCAGGACAATTAGGGCCAATGATACGCCCCCCTTTTTTGTTCGTATTATATTGGTTGATCAACATCATATCTAAGGCTGGAATACCTTCTGTAATACACACGATCAGTTCAACACCTGCATCAATCGCTTCAAGCACACTGTCTTTACAAAAAGCAGCCGGTACGTAAATAACACTCACGGTTGCCCCAGTTTCAACAACAGCTTCTTTGACTGTATTAAAAACAGGTAAGCCTAAGTGTGTTTGACCACCTTTACCTGGGGTAACTCCCCCTACCATCTGCGTACCATAAGCAATCGCTTGCTCAGTGTGAAAAGTCCCTTGTGAACCCGTCAACCCTTGACATATGACTTTCGTTTCAGCATTTACCAACACACTCACAATGCACCTCCAGCAGCCTTTACAACCAACGCAGCTGCTTCATCAAAACCTTGAGCAGCCTTTATATTCAATCCGCTGTCCGTCAACAATTGCAACCCCAACTGCGCATTATTACCTTCAAGTCTGACAATCACTGGAACTTTAACACCAATATCAGCTACAGCACCAATCACACCTTCGGCAATCAAATCACAACGAACAATACCACCAAAAATATTGACCAAGACCGCTTTGACTTTTTCATCTGACAAAATAATCTTAAATGCCTCAGAAACACGCTCCCGAGTAGCCCCCCCACCGACGTCTAAAAAATTAGCAGGTGCCCCTCCTTTTAACTTCACCAAATCCATTGTCGCCATGGCTAAGCCCGCACCATTAACCATGCAACCAATATTGCCATCTAAGGATACATAACTTAAGTCCCACTCGTTGGCTTTTCTCTCCCTTTCATCTTGCTGAGAAGGATCGTCCATTGCTTTAAGATCAGGGTGCCTAAACAGAGCACTGCTGTCTATCACCACTTTTGCATCCAGACATAATAAATCTTGTGTCTGTGTAATCACCAAAGGATTGACTTCAATTAATGCGGCATCTTTTTCCAAAAATAGCCGCGCCAAACCTAAAAATATTTGAGTAAACTGCTTAACTTGAGAGCTTGATAATTTCAGTTTAAAAGCCATTTCTCGAGCTTGATAAGGCTGCGGTCCCACTAAAGGATCAATATAGGCTTTAAAGATTTTCTCCGGAGTTTCAGCCGCTACTTTCTCAATTTCAACCCCCCCTTCAGTCGAAGCCATCACCACAACCTGACGCGAAGCTCTGTCCAAAACGACACCCAAATACAATTCATCATCAATGCTACTGCAAGCTTCTACTAACAGCTTGTCAATGGGCTGACCCTTGGCATCGGTTTGATAAGTCACCAAACGCTGACCCAACATTTGCTCAGCAAACACTTTGACCTCATCTAAATTTGAAACCAGCTTCACACCCCCTGCCTTACCTCGACCCCCTGCATGCACTTGGGCTTTGACAACCCAGCTATCACCTCCTAGCGTTTGTGCATGCTGCACGGCTTCTTCTGGAGTGCTGGCCGCATACCCCTTGGAGACTGGCAAGCCATACGCTCGAAACAGTTCTTTGCCTTGATACTCGTGTAAATTCATGACCGCACTTCCTCCTGAAAACTCAAGCTTACCCTCACCCTCAAGACTTTCTCACTCTTCTAGGCGCTATGTGTATCGCTTTGTTGTCCACAGCCAAAGCAGCCTCATGCAATGCTTCTGACAAAGCAGGGTGTGCAAACACCATTAACTGCAAGTCCTGCGCCGTTGCTCCAAACTCCATCGCTACTACAGCCTGCATCACCAATTCGGTTGCTTGCGTACTGATGGCATGCATCCCTAAAATTCGATCTGTATCTTTATGCGCAATGATTTTAACCAAACCTGCTGGTTCATGCGCCGCCAAAGCACGACCATTAGCCGCAAAGGGAAAAACACCCACCTTATAAGGTTCGCCTCGGTTCTTAGCATCTTCCTCACTCCAACCAACCCAGGCAACTTCTGGATGAGTATAGATAACAGAAGGAATCAAATCATAATTCAACTCAGGCTTACAGCCTGCTATGCACTCTGCTACGAGCACCCCTTCTTCCATAGCCTTATGTGCCAACATAGGGCCACGCACGATATCTCCCACCGCATAAACACCCGGCACATCAGTTTCACAGTGAGCATTGACGAAAATAAAACCGCGCTCATCTAAGTTGACACCACTACCAGACCCTAGCAAATTCTCAGTATAGGGCCTGCGACCCACAGCGACGATCAGTTTGTCCACTTCAAGCGTTTGCTCAATATCAGCTTCAACATAGTTGACCGTAACCGTGCCTTGCTTCACTTGCGCACCCACAACACGTGCTCCCAAGCGTACGTCCAACCCTTGTTTGCGATAAAGCTTAGCGGCTTCTTTCCCAATTTGCTTATCAACCATCGGTAAAAAGCTGTCCATAGCTTCCAGAATTGTCACTTGAGAGCCTAATCTAGCCCATACACTGCCAAGCTCTAAGCCAATCACACCAGCCCCAATAATACCAAGACGCTTAGGTACTTCAGTAAAAGCCAAAGCCCCACTCGAATCAACAATGATATCTTCCTGCAAAGGTGCGACCGGAATCGAAATAGGCTCTGAACCACTGGCCAAAATCACATGTTCACAACTGAGCGTCTCAGGTGCTCCCTCTAAAGGTCTAAACTCAACCGTTTTTTTACCCAGATACTGGCCAATTCCTTGCAACCACTGCACTCCATTGGCTTTAAATAACGTGGAGATGCCTTGTGTCAGCTGCTTGACAACTTTATCTTTACGTTGTTGCATCAAGGCCACATCCATAGATAAATCTTTTACCTGGATGCCATGAGCCTTAAAATCATTGCGTGCCTCAAAAAATTTATGCGAGCTGTCCAGTAAAGCCTTGGAAGGAATACAGCCCACATTCAAACAAGTTCCTCCTAACGCTGGAGTACTCTGATGCACACGCTTTTCAATACAAGCTGTTTTCAGTCCCAGTTGAGCTGCTTTTATTGCAGCTGCATAACCACCAGGCCCACCCCCAATAACAACTACATCAAATGTTCTACCCATAGATGACTAACCACCTTAAAAATATACCGCTGATGATGACTTATAACTGTTAAATATCTAACAACAAACGAGCAGGATCTTCAACAAAATCCTTAATGGTTGCCAAAAATTGCACAGCTTCTTTACCATCAATCAAACGATGATCATAAGATAAAGCCAAATACATCATTGGCAAAATCACAACTTGGCCATCAACGGCTACAGGCCGATCTTGGATTTTGTGCATGCCCAAAATAGCTGTTTGCGGAGGATTGATAATCGGTGTCGACAATAAAGACCCAAAAACACCTCCATTGGATAAGGTGAAAGTTCCCCCCATCATATTTTCCAAAGCCAGTTTCCCATCCCTAGCCTTGACACTAAAATCAATCGTTTGCTGTTCTATTTCTGCAAAATTTTTCTGATCGGCATCACGTAAAATGGGTACAACCAAGCCTCGATCGGTTGACACAGCAACTCCGATATCGTAGTAACCGTGATACACCACATCGTTGCCATCAATAGAAGCATTAACCGCCGGAAAACGCTTCAAAGCCTCTACACTGGCACGAACAAAAAACGACATAAAACCCAGTTTAACCCCATGATGCTTTTCAAAATCAGCCCGATAATGCTTACGCATGTCCATTGCCGGCTTCATATTGACCTCATTAAAAGTTGTCAACATCGCCGTTTGATTCTTTGCCTGCATCAAACGCTCTGCGATACGGGCGCGCAATCGGGTCATCGGTACCCGTCTTTCTTCTCGTGAGCCAGCAATAGCAGAGACCGATCCAGCAGCCGGTGTCGGGGGTATCGAATTCTGTTGCCCCACTACCTTTAATTCGGGCCTAGCAGCCAGGTCCTCTACGGCAGCTTCTTTTGACTCGGCTTGTTGAACCTGTTTGATCACATCTTCTTTAGTCAATCGACCATTTTTCCCAGTGCCTTCCAAACCTACTGGATTAATGCCATATTCATTAACCATACGTCTAGCAGCCGGCCCCATTGTTGGCTGAGCAATCTCATGCTTGCCCCTCCCTGACAGAGCTTGGACCGATTGCTCTTCCTTTGATTGCACAGCTCCCGCACCTTCATCAAACAATGCCAGTAACTCCAAACTGCCAATAGTCTCACCTTCTGTTTTAAGAATCTGCTTAAGGCAACCGTCAGCAGGAGCAACAACCTCTAACACAACTTTATCTGTTTCTATATCTACCAACAGCTCATCGCGTACAACGGGTTCGCCCAACCGTTTATGCCAAACGGCTACGATACCATCAACGATCGATTCAGGAAACTGCGGTGCTTTAATCTCACTGGCCATGATGATTTCCTAATACATCACACATTCGTTTATTTAATTCACGCCATTAGTTCACACAAAAAGCGCCCTTAACCAGCTTATCCTGCTCTTCTACATGCACAGACATGTATCCACAAGCAGGCGCAGCTGAAGCATCTCTACCAGCATAAAGCAAGTAAGGTGTGCGGTCCAGTCTTGCTAAAACACGTCGCATGTGATGCTGACTGCAATACCAAGCCCCTTGGTTCATGGGCTCTTCTTGACACCATACCACTGTCTCGGCATTAGCATAAACATTCAAAACCGAATACAACTCTTCTTCTGGAAAAGGGTATAACTGCTCAATACGAATAATAACAGCCTCAATGTTATTATTCGCACGTCGCCATTCCAATAAATCATAATAGACACGCCCACTGCACATGACAACACGCTTGACACGCTTCGGATCAATATCATCAACTTCTGGTAAGACCATCTGAAAAGAGCCTTGCACCAAATCTTCTAAAGTGGACACACACAATTTATGACGCAACAAACTCTTCGGTGACATAACAATCAACGGCTTGCGTAAAGGCCTGATCGCTTGACGCCTGATCATATGAAAAATTTGAGCAGGCGTAGAAGGCACGATAACTTGCATATTGTATTGAGCACATAACTGTAAAAACCGTTCAAGACGTGCAGAAGAATGCTCAGGGCCTTGACCTTCATAACCGTGGGGCAACAACATCACTAAGCCACATAGACGTGACCATTTGTGCTCACCTGAAGAAATAAATTGATCAATCACCACTTGCGCACCATTGGCAAAATCACCAAACTGAGCCTCCCATAAGACCAAACCTTTAGGTGCAGTCGTTGCGTAACCATACTCAAACCCCAACACAGCTTCTTCTGATAAAAAGGAGTCATAAATTTGAAAAGAAGTATGGCCCAACTCAGCAATCCGGCATAAAGGAATATAAGCAGACCCATCTTTTTGACAATGAAGCACAGCGTGCCGATGAGAAAAAGTACCGCGACCACTGTCTTGACCTGAAAAACGAATCGGGTAACCTTCGCTGAGTAACGTCGCATAGGCCATGGTTTCAGCATATCCCCAATTGATCGGCAGTGCCCCTGCTGTCATTTTATGGCGATCTTCTTGTATTTTTTGCACTTGCTTTTGTAACACGAAGCCTTCTGGCAACTGTTCCATTTCTTGTGCCAGCTCTCGCAACTGTTTGACGGGGAAGGTCGTTTGTGCATAAGGAATCCAGTTATGACCCAAATAAGGTGACCAATCAACAAACAATTTGCTGTTCGGCTGCCTCACCAAAGCTTTCACAACATGTCGCCCTTGCTCCAAGTTATCTCGATACTCTCGCATTAACTGCGCGACCGATTCTGCATCAGTCACTTGTTCTTTAACTAAATAATCTGAATAAAGGGAAAAAACAGAAGGATGCTGCCGAATGGCCTGGTACATCAAAGGTTGCGTCCCTGAAGGTTCATCCGTTTCATTATGGCCATGACGACGAAAACAAAACAAGTCAATCACAACGTCTTTACCAAACTCACGACGAAAATCAACCGCCATTTGCGTAACAAACAAAACAGCTTCCGGGTCATCCCCATTAACGTGAAAGATAGGTGCTTGCACCATTTTAGCCACATCAGTGCAATATTCTGTTGAACGAGTATCCTTAGGATGACTGGTAGTAAAACCAATTTGGTTATTCACAATCACATGAACCGTGCCCCCAATTCGATAAGCACGAGTTTGTGACATTTGTAAGGTTTCCATCACCACACCTTGACCAGCAAAAGCCGCATCTCCATGCACAAGCACTGACAACACTTGCAAACCTTGCGTATCTTCACGACGATCTTGACGAGCTCGTACAGATCCCGCCACCACAGGCGCAACGATTTCCAAATGTGATGGGTTAAAGGCCAAGGCCAAATGCACTTCACCTCCAAGGGTTGACACATTGGAGGAAAAGCCTTGATGGTATTTTACATCACCCGAACCATCACTGAGTAAGCGCTTACCTTCAAATTCATCAAATAAATCAGCAGGGTTCTTACCTAAAATATTGACCAATACATTCAAACGGCCTCTATGGGCCATGCCAATCACAACTTCCTTCACACCACCCTTACCGGAACGCTGAATCAACTCATCTAATAAAGGAATCAAAGATTCTGCACCTTCCAAGCCAAAACGCTTGTAGCCGGGATATTTCGAAGCCAAAGATTTTTCCAGTCCTTCCGCTGCAGTCAAACGCTCTAATAAATGCATTCTCACCTGTTGACTAAAAACGGGGTGAGAGCGCGTTGTTTCCATACGCTGCTGTATCCAACGCTTTTCTGCCGTATTCACTATATGCATGTACTCTGCGCCCACACTACTGCAATAGGTTTGCTCCAGAGCTTCAACAATTTCTCCTAGCGTGGCCTCCTCCTTACCAATAGAAAGATTCCCCGTATTAAACATAGTATCCACATCAGCCTGGCTTAAGCCGTGGTGCCCCAGCGTCAAGTCCGGCACAGGTTCGCGTGCAATCAAACCCAGAGGGTCCAACTTAGCTTTTTGATGACCTCGCACGCGATAAGCAGCGACCATTTGCGTTACTGCAACTTGTTTTTTATCATGATCTGAAGTGTGCGCTCCAACCTCAAGCGGAGTCACGCGTGTGCTATTACGAGCCAGATAGAGAAAATGCTCTTTAATGGTGGAGTGAGGGACATCTTGATCGATTTGTCCCGCATTGCGTGGCAATTTATCAAAATGCTCCCGCCAAGTTTCTGGAATCGTATTCGGATCACGCAAGTAAGCTTCATACAGCTCCTCAATATAAGGCGCATTGCCACCATACAAAGGAGAGCTGTTCCACTGCTCCTGCATCATACCCTCTGTCATTTTTTCACCTCTAACCCCTACATTCACCACCGACCCTGCTATAAGCCCATGGCACTGTGACCATCTCTATTTAAGATAGTTTCAACTGACAAAATTGAAAGGTATTTTAGATAAACAAATAGAGACTAATTACCGATCTAAGGTTATTGAATCGATTAGAAGCCCTCTATTAACTGACAAAGGCACTTAAAATTCGCTCGCGGCTAGCAGTATAATATTTTACTCAAGCGATTGCATTATATAGTCGTTGGCGCGAAACTACTTGATCTTGGATGAAAAGAAGGGCCCACTTTTGTAAAATATAGAGTTTGACGACAAAATATTCAAAAAGGAGCC
>JANQJO010000007.1 GCA_028281605.1 Pseudomonadales bacterium | reverse complement strand
TGTTATTTTTATTACCCATAGTCGGTTATGGTTTTGCTTGGATTGGTCATTTTTTTATTGAAAAGAACAAGCCCGCTTCTTTTCAATATCCCTTATGGTTTTTGCTGGGAGATTTTCGTATGTTTTTTTTGATGTGTGCAGGCAAGATGGATGAATAACTAGAACGCAGTCGAGCTGCACGGAAGTAGTGATCCCACACGTTCTTTAGTTCGGAATCATAGTTTCTATCAGTTTTGCGTATTGCTCACCCACTTTATTGAGTTCAAATTGCTCTGTCGCAAATTGCTGAGCTCTACTAGTAATGGCTTTTACCTCTTCTTGATTATGCAGAACATAAAGTACTTTCTCTGCAATATCTTCAGGGCTTTTGGGCTTGCATAAAAAACCTGTTACTTCGTGTTTAACACTGTCTCTGATGGCTTTAATATCAGAGGCTACAACAGGGCATTTGCATCCCATTGCTTCAACAGCTACTAAACCTAAACCCTCTTGATCACCATCTTCTGCAATTATAGAAGGCATGACCAACAGTCTAGCTTTATTGTAGTAAAGAGCAACCGCCGGTGGTGCTAAGGCGCCAACGAATTGAACTTTATCCAAGCAGCCATATTCTTTAGCTTCTATTTCTAAAGTAGTGCGTAAGGGCCCATCACCAATAACATAAAGGGTAATACCCGGAGCTTGTGCTTGAATTAAAGGCATTGCTCTGATCAAATATTTCAATCCTTTTTTTTCTACCAAGCGCCCTACAAATAATAAAGAGTACTTTTGACGTTTAACGTATGGCATGCGATAAAAAAGTGTTTTTAAATCGATACCCATGCTAATAACATCAATTTTTTTCTGATCAATATTCAGTGTATTGATACAGTGATCTTTCATAGCTTGACTGACAACTGTGATATGGTTGACCTGATTTAACGTGTCGATTTTTTGTGTTTGCCAAAAAGAATGATTCAAGCCATACAGGTCTCCTCCGTGAGAAGTACACAAAATTGGAGTGTTAGCACACAATTTGTTTCTAAGTTTTGTGACAATCCATCCTTGCGGAATGATCCAGTGTGCATGAATGAGATCATAGCGATTTTTTTTGAGCATTGACCATACTTTTGAATATTGTGCGCATAGCAAAAAAGGCACCCAAAAATAATTGAGCCGATTACGTTTAAGGTTGGCTAAAATACCACCTTCTTTGGTCAAATAATGCATACCTGGCAAGGCATAGCGGTATCGATAAACGCTTACTGAACCAAACTTTTCAAATAATTTACTATCCTCTGTGAAAGGTGTGACGACATCAATATGATATTTTTCAGCTAGGGTGACACATAGATCCTTAACGAAACCAGGAGCTGCACCACTTTTTTTAGAATGTGGAAAAGTAGATGTGAGTACTAAAATTCTTTTTTTTTGAGTCACTTACTTACCAAAAGCCTACTTTTTAAAATCAAGCGGGTCAGTTGCTTTTTGTTTATTTTGTACATTAAAATACTACAGTGTAACTGAATATAGCACTTTATAAGTGGATTTTGTAGGAGTTATATTAATTTATAGGTTTGTTTTTAACCTGTTGTTAGATTGTGCGACATATAACATATAAGGAAGAATAGACAATGACAAAAATTAAATTTTCACTGGTAATGTGTGTTGCTTTGAATCTTACCGCTTGTACGGGAAACAACTTTGCAGATGCGGTTGGTGATGCTGCTAAAGAGTTTGTTTGCATTTTTTTCATTTGTTCATAATCAGTGAGTTGTTTTATTTCATTTCTATTGTTATGTCCTGAGTGTGTTGATTCAGATCAAATGATTGGTTGATTTAATTACTACTCGTAACTGGATTTCACTTTGATTAATTGACTAGTCAGTAATGGCTATGGTTTACTGTAACGAAGAACGATATAACAAAAAGCTTAGGCAATTAATATGTCATAAATAGATATAGGTTAAACTTGGTTTAACATGTATTAAAAACTTAAGTACTTTTTTATTCTATTAAAATAACAAGTTATGAATAATCTGACCAAACGGTAATACTACAAAAAAGTACATATTATATTGTTTATTATGACTTTGGTTCTCTTTGGCAGTTCCATTATCCTTTTGATTTATAAAATAAATTAATAAATAATCAATGAGGTTAGGCGACAGTGAGTGATTAATGAAAATATTTTTCAAATCTTTTGTACCTATATTGTTGCTGAGTGTGGGATTATTTTTCTTTTGGCTTTTAAATGCGCACTCACCAAAGCCTGCGGTACGTTCTTATCTTAATAATGTACCACCTGTATCGGTGCAAGAAGTATTTCCTCAAGTTGTGAATATACCTGTTTATTCACGAGGCCTAGTCACTCCTGGTGTGGAATTGGTACTGACGTCTGAACTTGGAGGGCGTGTCAGCTATGTCTCTGCCGGCTTAATCGCTGGGGGGCGTTTTCGTAAAGGTGACTTATTGTTTGCAGTGGATGATAGTGCAATCAAGCATGATATCACTCGAGTTGAAAGCCGCTTACTGACCGCACAACAGCGTTATCGAACATTGGTGGCTGAGATTGAAGCCGAGCAGGGGGTTGAAGGCCTGAAAACATCGCAATCTTATTTAAATAAAAGGCTACAAGAGTCAAAAGCTCAAGTCAGAGCTGCTCGAGCTGAATACGAATTAGTCCAACTTAAGTTTAAGAAAACAAAAGTATTTGCACCTTTTGACGGACGTGTGCGTGAATCTTTTTTGGTGGAAGAGCAAATTGTTCCACCAGGGTTTAGAGCAGCTATCATTTATGCAACCAACTCGGTACAGGTGCGTTTACCACTATCTGATAGACAAATACAGTTGATTAATATGCCAGGGCTAACACACGATCTTAAGAAAAATCCAAAAGTGATGTTGAGATTGCAGTTTGGGGAAAACTTTTATTATTGGTCAGGCAGTTTAATTGGTGCGGAAGGCAGTGTTGATCCTCGTAATAGATTGATGTACATGGTAGCCCAAATTGATACGCAAAATCAGGTTCAAAATGATCAAGCTAATTCTCAGGTATCTCGACCTACTTTGTGGTCTGGTCAACTGTTAGAAGCAGAGATATCGGGTAAAACATTTAATAACATTGTAGTTTTACCTAGAGAAATTTTACGTTTTGGTAATCATGTTTGGGTTGTTGATGAAAATGATCGTTTACGAGAAAAAAATGTGAAAGTATTGTATAAGGCAAAAAATTTGGCTTATGTCAATGAAGGGCTTGCTTATGGTGAACGAGTGGTTGTCTCTCCTTTAGATGTTGCTATTGAAGGTATGAAAGTCAAAACTCAGCTTGATGGTCAGGCAGAAGCAACAGTCAGTAATCCCAATAGTGCCAGCTCTATTATGACTAGAGATGCGTCAGGTAAAGTGGTGATAGGCAAGAGTATACGTCAAAGGCCCACTGGTTTAGCACAAGCAGTTCAATACGACTCAGATACTAAAACCCCTTCTATTCCCCATCCGGGTGCTTCTAACGTACTTCGTGAGTCGGTCAGATGAAAGCATTGATTGCCTGGTTTGCTGAAAATCGCGTCGCAGCGAATTTGATGATGGTAATCATTTTAGTCATAGGTGCTATTTCTCTTGCGAGCACCAGTAAAGAAATTTTGCCAAAAGTGGATTTAAACTTTATCACAGTGGGTGTAATTTATCCTGGAGCCAGTCCCAGAGAGGTAGAGCGTGCAGTGATATCGCGTCTGGAAAGGGCAATTGCAGATATTCCAGGTATTAACAATATTCGTTCGGTTTCACAAGAACAAATGGGGCAAGTCTCAATTGAAGTATTAGCAGGTTTTGATGTTAAAGAAATTAAACAAGAAATTCAGTCACGTGTAGAAAATGTGACTGGTTTGCCTGAAAGTGTTAAGCCACCGGTTGTACGCCAAGTCGCTCTAAAACGCGATTTAGCCACTAACATTGTTTTATATGGACAGGCTAAAGATCGCTCCTTAAAAATTCTTGCTGAGAAAGTACAAAGCCGAGTTTTAGATTTACCCTCTGTCACTCAAGTGGCGATAGGGAATACCAAACCTTATGAAATTACTATAGAAGTGTCTGAGTTAGCTTTAGAACGTTATGGGATTAGTTTTTCTGAAATTGCTTCTGCGGTGAGAAGGCAAACGTTAAATTCGGTCAGTGGCGCAGTGGATTTGCCTGGGGGCAGAAGCTCAATTATGGCTGTGGGTAAAAATTTAGAGGCAGCTTCATTAGAAGATTTGGTTGTACGCAGTTTGCCTGATGGAGGGCAAATTTTGTTACAAGATCTTGCTAGAATTTCAGATGGTTTTGAAGACAGTCATTATAGTGCTTTGTATAATGGTGAGCCCGCTGTGTATTTAAGTATTTATCGGGTTGGTTCTCAAAATATTTTGAAAATTGTTAAGGAAGTCGAGCAATTAGTAGAGGAACTGCCTAACTTTTTGCCTGAAGGGGTTTCTGCAGATATTTGGCAAGATTTATCACGTCATTATAAAAGCCGGATTAATTTGTTGATTGAAAACGCCATGGTTGGTTTAGCCTTGTTATTTTTAATTCTCACACTATTTTTAAACTTACGCCTGTCATTTTGGGTAACTTTAGGCATTCCTATTGCTTTTATGGGAGCTTTTTGTTTGCTTCCTCAGTTTGGAGGCTCATTCAACATGATCTCTTTATTTGCCTTTATTCTTGTTCTGGGAATAGTAGTGGATGATGCTATTATTGTGGGTGAAAATATTTTTACTTTCCAAAAGAGAGGGAATAATCTATTACAAGATAGCATTGCAGGAGCGCAAGAGGTATATAAGCCAGTATTTTTTGCGGTTATTACAACCATGGTGATGTTTTCTCCTATGTTGTTTTTGCCAGGCAATGAAGGTAAATTGATGAAAATTATTCCTATGGTGGTTATTTCAATTTTAGCCTTCTCCTTGATTGAATCTTTTTTTATTTTACCGGCCCATTTATCTTCTGGGTCTTTGTTAAAGAGCCGATTTTTTAAAAGATTTGAGTTTAATTTTTTCAGTAACATCATGGATTCTTTTTTACATAAAGTCTACAAACCTGTTTTAGAGGTTTGTTTGTCTTGGCGTTATAGCATTAGTGTTTTTTTTGTTGTTATTTTCCTATGTAATTTAGCGTTATTAACCGGTGGATGGATGAAAACATCTTTCTTTTCATCTATTGAAGCAGATACCTTGGTTGTGAATATCACCTTTCCAGTGGGAACACCTATTGAGAAAACCAGTGTGGCGGTGCATCAATATGAAAAATCGGCCATGCAATTGGGTGAAATACTTAAACAAGAAATGGGGGAGAAGGTTTTTAAAAATATAGTTTCTTTATTTGGCCAACAAACTCTAGGCAAGGGGGAAAACTTAGGGGCAGTTGTTGTAGAGCTAATGCCTTCTGAAGAGAGGCAATTATCTGGTGAATCTGTAGTTCGTCGCTGGCGCGAATTATCAGGTTCAAGTCATGGTAACTATGAAGTGACTTTTGAAACAACTTTAAACAAACCAGGGCCTGAGCTTGATATTGAACTACTATCGAGAGACTCTGATCAGTTGCTATCAGCTGCTAATGCCCTAAAAGTAAAGTTGTCAGAGTATGAAGGGGTTTATGATATTAAAGATACTTTTGAACAAGGTCAGCAGGAAATTCAATTACGCATGAAAGATGTAGCGATAGAATTAGGTGTTAGAATTTCTGAGTTGGCCAGTCAAGTCAGTCAAGCGTTTCATGGAATTGAACTGACAACTGTACAAAGAGGTTATGAAGACGTTAAGGTAATGTTGCGTTACGGTTCAGAGCAAAATTCATTATGGCACTTAGAAAATATGAGTGTCAGTTTACCAGATGGGTCACGAGTGCCTTTGCATATGTTAGCATCGGTTGAGTTAGCCGATGGTCCGAGGTTTATCAATCGCTCTAAGGGCAAACGGTCTGTTCGTGTGTCAGCGTATGTTGATCCAATTTTAACTGAAACCTCTACGGTGACTTCGAGTTTAAAAGCAGACTTTTTGGATCAAATATATATGATATATCCAGATGTTGAATGGCAATATTCAGGGATGCAGCAAGCCAAGAAGCGCTTTCTTGAGAAGCTGTTTGTTGGTTTTTTAGTGGCTTTACTGATCATGTACGGTTTAATGGCGACCTTATTTAAATCTTATATGCAGCCTCTTATTGTATTGTACGCAGTGCCTTTTGGCATGTTAGGGGCTGTTTTGGGTCATGGCTTACTGGGGATGGATGTTACTTTGTGGTCTCTGGTTGGTATGGTGGCTGTCAGCGGTGTAGTGGTCAATGATAATTTAGTGTTGGTTGATTATATTAATCGTACAAACAGAGCAGGGTATACTGTGTTTGAAGCTGTCAGGGATGCGGGTATTGCTCGTTTTAGGCCTGTTTTTCTGACCACTGTCACAACTTTTAGTGGTTTAACTCCGTTGATGCTTGAAACCTCTATACAGGCTAAGTTTTTAATTCCTATGGCTGTATCTTTGGCATTTGGTGTATTGTTTGCCACCTTTGTGTCTTTAATTTTAGTGCCGGTGACGTATTATATCTTTTTTGATATACAGTGGTTGTTTGGGTTTTCCGAGCAGAATATTGATACTAGCCCTGTGAAAAAGCCAGTGAATATTCCTCAAGTTGCGCAGAAAACTTTGACTGCTGATTCCTCAGCCGATCAAACCATTCCTTTTTTTGAACAAATGGATAAACCAGTGGTTTCAGGAATGAGAAAGCAACAAGAAAAGCAAGCGGTAGAAGTGTTTAAGCCTAAAGTTGAAAGTGCTTATCAGCAGGGCTATCGGCAAGGTGCAGCCGGTGGTGGTAAAATCATGCCAAATTATCAATCTCAAGAACTTGAAAAAAGTTGGGCGTCTGGGTGGCGTGATGGGGTACTGGAATATACTCAAAAGTTGGGGAAAGAAAAATCGAAACTCATATAAGGAATGGGCACGAAATAACTTTAACATTTAGAGATGATGGGATATTTATGATGTTAGTACGGACACCGTTAATGCCTTACTTAAAATTCTTAGAAATTACTTGCAGGATTTAGGTTAGATAATAAAAATGCTTGCAATTAGTTTTAGTTGCGGTCAATATGAGGCGTGTTAATTGTTGAAATAGGTTAATATAAGCTTTTAGTTTTTATAAATATGAGCTATAGATAAATATTATCTTTTGTAAACAACTTTTGGTTGAAATTTGTGCTCTTTAACAAGTTGATTTTTAAGAAGAAAAAATATTGGAAGGGTCTGAAAGGATGCCCTGTTATTAAGGGATTAAGACGAAGCTCGTCTCGACGATATGAGTCATCAAGACGTCTGAAAGGATGCCCTGTTATTAAGGGATTAAGACGATCGGAGGGCAACCCCCCCCGTTTCGCCAAAACGTCTGAAAGGATGCCCTGTTATTAAGGGATTAAGACCTACAATCGCCGGCGCCGACCAAACCGACTACGTCTGAAAGGATGCCCTGTTATTAAGGGATTAAGACGTGTAAGAAGATCTGATTTGAGATATTTCACGGTCTGAAAGGATGCCCTGTTATTAAGGGATTAAGACCCTCAGCTATAGCACCTTCATCCCAGGCCTTAGCGTCTGAAAGGATGCCCTGTTATTAAGGGATTAAGACAATGTGAAATATGTACATTGTCTCATATTAGTGTCTGAAAGGATGCCCTGTTATTAAGGGATTAAGACTTTCGGATTAAACCAGGTTCCTACTCGCTTTGGTCTGAAAGGATGCCCTGTTATTAAGGGATTAAGACCTATTATTTGTAAACAAAACAATGAAGATTACTGTCTGAAAGGATGCCCTGTTATTAAGGGATTAAGACTATAAGGATATGTGTGATACAGAGTTATTGCAGTCTGAAAGGATGCCCTGTTATTAAGGGATTAAGACCCCAAATTTCCTTGAGGGGGGTTAGGCCGTCCAAGTCTGAAAGGATGCCCTGTTATTAAGGGATTAAGACAACCAGAAGCAGACGAAGAAGGCGATGTTTTTTGTCTGAAAGGATGCCCTGTTATTAAGGGATTAAGACAAGCAAAACGCTTTCGTTGAAGGGGAGGTTAAAAGTCTGAAAGGATGCCCTGTTATTAAGGGATTAAGACTTCAATACGAGTGACGTTTGCAATTGCAAAATTCCAGGGTAGATTGAGGTATTGAATCACGCAGACCCTATAAAAATAGGGGTCTAACTTTGTGACCAATGAGTTTTACCCTGGTTTTTGAAGAAGATACCTAATAGTTTTCTATAATAGCCCCAGAAATTTTTTAGAAAAAAGTCTACCTTTGCTTGGTTTGATGCTATGAGAGGATTGAGTTTTTTGTAATGACGTCCTTCATGAATCCAGCATAATTCCAATAGAGGGGTAATGTCTTTAAATTGTGGCGCGTCATCGCAGATCAAAATCTTGATATAGCTTTTCCAGTCTAACATTCATGCCTTGCCTATCCAAAATAGCATCGGTGACAAAGGCTTTTATACGTTTTAATTGCTTATCAGACAAGCCCAGTGTTTCCATTATAGTAATGGCTTCTGCATTTAAATGAAACGCCAAAGAACCACAACAGTGACGAAAATTGCATCGCTCATGGCTGTTTCTAAAGAATTGTTGTGTAATAAGCACAATACTACACATTGTTTTTTATTTGTGCTATTGTTGTCAAAAATTATATTAATGGAATTAATTTTTCTTAGATGCAGGGGAAAACGAGGAGTGTTCATGGAGCTGCAGTTTACGGATTGGCACTGGTTGATTTTAGGCATGGTTTTAGTGATGGTTGAGATTTTTATACCTAGTTTTACTGTGTTTTGGTTTGGTCTTGGAGCTTTTGTTGTGGCTTTAATGCTGTGGTTTGCTCCTGATACAGCCTTGAGCTTACAATTTTTTATCTGGGCTGTTTCTTCTGCGATTTTTACTGTATTGTGGTTTAAGTTTTTTAAGCGTTTTATGCCCGATCGTACTAAAGCTGGAGTAGCAAGAGAGAGTGTTTTAGGTGAAAGTGGGCAGGTGGTCAAGGTGCCCATTGATCGTCAGCATGGGCTTGTGCGTTTTACCACGCCTGTGCTAGGCTCGGATGAATGGTCTTTTATCTGTGATGAACCTGTTGACTTAGGCGAGCGGGTTTTTGTTAAAGAAATCTCAGGCAATACTTTAGTGGTAATGAAAAGACCGCTTGCAAATGGAAATCAATCAGGCAATCTAAAGTAATGATAGAGGAGCTTAAATATGGCCAGTGCAATTGTAATGGGTGTCTTTTTATTGTTGGTCATTGTGACCATTTTTCTAGGCGTACGTGTTGTACCACAAGGCTCTAAGCAAGTTGTGCAGCGTTTGGGTAAATACCACAGAACACTGGGGCCTGGCTTGAATGTATTGATACCCTATGTCGATTCTATTGCTTATAAGGTAACAACTAAAGATATTGTTTTAGATATTCCTTCACAAGAGGTCATCACTAAGGACAACGCGGTCATTATTGCTAATGCTGTTGCTTATATTAATATTGTTTCTCCAGAAAAAGCTGTTTACGGTGTAGAAAATTATACCCTTGCAATTCAAAATTTAGTGCAAACATCATTACGTTCTATTTTAGGCGAGCTTGATTTAGATCAAGCGTTATCATCTAGGGATCAAATAAAATCTAAATTGAAAGCAGCTATTTCTGATGATATTTCTGATTGGGGCATTACTTTAAAAACGGTAGAAATACAAGATATTAATCCTTCAGATACAATGCAACAAGCTATGGAAGAACAAGCAGCGGCAGAACGCCAGCGTCGAGCTACCGTAACCAGAGCTGAGGGAGAAAAGAGCGCTGCTATTTTAGAAGCAGATGGCCGTCTGGAGGCATCCAAGCGAGATGGTCAGGCTCAGGTTGTCTTAGCTCAGGCCAGCCAAGCAGCTATTCAAAAAGTGGCTTCAGCCATAGAAGACAAAGAATTGCCCGTTATGTATTTGTTAGGGGAAAAATATGTAGAAGCTATTCGGACTTTGTCATCTTCAGACAATGCTAAAACACTACTGATTCCAGCTGATTTACCTGCAGCGGTTAAAGGTATTTTAAATATTCGTCAATCATAATGTGAAATCACTCACAAAATTGCAATAGTTGTTTCCTTTTAAAACTAATGTAATCCTTTCTTTTTTAATGCAATAATTTTAAATATGGGTAAAATACAGCGCAACCGGCTTTTGGAAACTAAAAAGTATGGTTTAAAAAAATAACAGCCAAATTGGCTGATTAAACAGTCTCAGGTGATGTCTTTTTGCCTTGTCTTATTTGTGGTAAATAAGATTATTACCCTGTGATCAATATAAAAGGGAAGGAGTTTGTGATGAGAAACATAAAAAATATGCTTGTAGGAGCAATCTTAGTTGCACTATCTGGCTGTAATGGCCTAAGTGCTGGGGGTTATGTTGAAATGGGTGCAAAAGGTCAGGTTGATAATACTTGTATGTGTCGAGGTGAAAATTGCTCTTGCTCGCCTGAGAATGCAATATTAAGCACTGATGGACTGTTACAAGAGTAACTCTCACTCACAACATTAATATTAAGAGGTGCTGCTTAGAACAAGGAGGAATTGCAGCACCTTCCTTAACAGCCTCTTAATAACAGCTTCTTAATACTTTTACACCAAAAATAACTTCTATTTTTTTGCTTGCTTTACTATACCGGGACCCAGAATGATTCAATATTTATTTTGGAAGCCGTTAGCAGCAAAGATTTCGCCATCGAGCTATAGGGATATATTAATGAGTGCTGAAACAATAAATATTGAATCATTCTGGGTCTCGCCATATATGGCTTTCAACTTTAACTCATTGATTTAAAGTAAATACACCCATTAAATTGGTAATTTCAACAGTCTTTCTTATTATTAATAAGTGGGTGCACAATCCATCGTCAATTTTCGTGATCTTAGTTCCTAAGATATTTCTCAGGGGCAATTACAACGCTGTTAAGTAGTTGATGAATAATAAATGAAAAATGAGGTTGGTCAGCAATTACACGAGGCTATTTTCTTTATTGATGAGGAAGCGTCTAGCATTGTTCATGAAATGCTATATCATGATTTTGAAGCTTTACTTGAAGGCGATTTGGCTATCCTGGAGTTTTCCGAATCCACTCAAAATGCAGTGTATATTCAATTAAATGCGGATTTTAAAATTGTTGCCTGTGTTTTTTTTACGATTGTTTTTAGTGAAGAGGGGCATATACAAGGCAAGTGGCACCTTCCTTTCCAGCAGCTCACCAGTGGTGCGGGCAAAGGGCCTGACTTAGGGGGTGGGCCTATCAAATTGACTTCTAGCAGTCAATGTTCGGTTCCTTGGCATCAGGCTAAACTGTGGGAGCCTGAAGACAGTTGCGATATATTTGTAACCTTACAAGCGTGTGCTGTTGCCAACAGACTAGGTTTTATTTTTAATGACCCACCGCCGTCGTCGAATCAACATCAAACAGCCGTTCAAAACCAGCAAGTTGATCTACATGATAGAGCTATGGCTTCTGATCACTATGCTAATGAGTTACCTTCTGTTTCTATGTCTGAGCCACTTCCACAACAGCAAGCCTCTGATTTTACTGATCCGGTTAAACTAAATACTTACGACTCGCCGTTTGAAGTACAAGTAAGAGACGATAGTTTATATGGACAACCATCGAATGCAATGCCGCCTAACATACCTTTGCCTGCGAACATTCCAATGCAGACAGCACCTGGCTATATGCCACCCGCCCCCTTTGATATGCAAGGGCATCCAGCACCTGGTTATCTACCAGGTTATGGGTTTTATCCACCTTATGCAACGCCGGCTACACCTATGCCTATGCAACCCGTTGGTGCTGCCGCACAACCTGCAGCTACTTCCCCTGATTTGACTTCACATGCATTTCATCAAAAGATGAAAAAGCTCAAGCAGGAGCATCAAAAACAGCAAGAGCAACATAAACGAAATTATGAAAAAGAATTGGCAGAGTTAAAACGACGATATGAACAACGCTTGTTGAGCGTAACGAATCAGTACGAAAGTTCTCTTGAGGAAGTAACCCAACAGATTAATAACCTTCGAGTTAAGTTAGAAGCTTTGTTATCGCAAAAAAAATCACTGCAAGATGTTAATGAAGCACAAAAGGTTCAAATACAATCTTTACAAGACAAGTTAGATTTTACAAGAAAACAATTTGAAGAGAAAGAACGCACTGGTGTTGAAACAATTACACGCAAGTACGAGACCAAGCATCAATTAAAATTGAAGCAAGAGCGTCAAAAATGGGGAGATCAGCTTGAGCAAAAAGAAGCAGAAATTGTATACAGGCACGAGCTGGTTAAACAATTACGCAAAGACATTACGCATTTAAGAAGAGATAAAATACGCTTGCTCAATTCTGGGGCTGAAGATTTTTTTAAGAAACTAGAATCTATTGGCATCAGTTTTATTGCTTTTCATCCTGGAGTGGGGCATATGTCGATACCTTTGGATGACATGGTTGCATACGTTGAAAACCCGATGGCGTATGTTGCTGATCGTTGTTTGGTCAGCGAAGATCGGTATCGTGTTTGGTTAGCGCATTATGAGAAGCCTGTTTGCATGTTTGCTGCTAAAGAAAATGAACTGTGTAATACCCCTATAAAAAGAGTTGATGTTCCTAACCAATTTGAGCCAAATATGTCAGATCGCTGTGATAAGCACAAATCTATGTATGTACAAAATGGCGACAGTATTATAAACTCACAGGTTTCGGCCGCAGAAAAGGCAAAATAGTTTTATGCATTCAGAGCCTAGGAACGTGCATGAAATAACTTTAACATTTAGAGCGGATGCGTGTTTGAGCAAAGCGAGTTCAGAAGCGACAATTAGAGTGTTACCAGAAAAAACTGTGATTTGTTTGGGGGAGGGGAGTTTACTACTCGGATCTTCGACAAAAATTGTTTCTTATTTCTTTTTCTGCATTACGATTTCTTCTTTTTAAGAAATTTAGAATACCTTTATAATCGTATCCTGCATTCCAGAGATATTCAGTTCCGATTAAATCAGCATTTACCTCTTGTTCAATAGTCATATTACCGTAGTGGGTTTGTGCAATTTCCCCAAATTTCTCAGTAAGAAATTGAGAAGTGTATATAGTCGTTGGCGCGAAACTACTTGATCTTGGATGAAAAGAAGGGCCCACTTTTGTAAAATATAGAGTTTGACGACAAAATATTCAAAAAGGAGCC
>JANQJO010000157.1 GCA_028281605.1 Pseudomonadales bacterium | reverse complement strand
GCGCTATCCACAGTTGGATTTGAAGAGGAACAAATCAGAAAATACATTCGACATCAGGAGCAGCTAGAAAGTAAAGGCTCCGATGAAAAAGGTGATTTTAGTATAACGTTTAACCTTGGCAGCCTTTGAGGCTGCTCACAACCGTTAAGCCACCCGCTCCGCGGGTGCGTTATAACTTTTTAGGCATGGTTCTAAATCAGGTACCGCTCACTTCAGCCAATATCGATTAAATAATATTCGCCTCGCTGTATTTCTAAGTTAGACGATTGATGTAAAATGCCTCACATCTAATTCATTAAGAATAAGGTCTTCTGCAGCTATGAATACAATTTCAACTTGTCCAGCTAAATATATGTCACTTCAACGAAAAAAACGTCTGGCTTTGGAAGCCGTTTCCAAATGCAAAACCGTTTCACATATTGCCAACGAGAACAATACCAATAGCAAGTTCATTCGTCAACAAAGAGATCGAGCACAAGCCGTTATTGGTAAATGCTCAAAAGCGACAGGTCAGCACCAATATTTTGAGTTTTATTCTATAAAACAGACTTCTTAGTACTTTTTTTGTTATGTAATAAAACATAGGTTTTTTTGCGAAAAACTTAATTTACAAAATACGATTTTTATTTACTCGTAATTCAAGACTGGATTAAACAATTGGTGTTAGCATTAATGTTATTAGCTCATGCCTATACTGATTCAGTTTTGACAAAGCTGCTCTGATACGTCACTTAATATGCCCCTTGATATTGTTGCATAACACGTTAAAATAGGTCGTCTTGACTGCGCTTGGGTATAATTTACATCCTTTAAGGAAACAAGGAGGTATTTTTTCTACACAAATTAGGGTAGCTGGCGGCTGGTGTCTTATGTTTGAGTTTACTGGTGGTAATGTTTATATATCAATTATAAGAATTATCAAATGGTTATCCATTATATCCCCCACTTTGGTGAATTTATTATTGAGCTTATATTGAACTCTATAGCTAAACACGTCTAATTAGGTTTAGCCTGGTATGCTAGAATTGCTCTGTGTGGCCTTGTACCCTATCGTGAATGAATTTTAGGTGGGTGTATATACCTGTATAAAAGTGCATAGCTTGTTTCGAAAAGGTGAATTCGAAACGAGTGTTATTTTAAGTTCACCATTAAACTAGAGAAAACGATATGAGGAAGAAAGGTAAAGTTAAGTGGTTCAATGCAGACAAAGGTTTTGGATTTATTACTCCGGAAGATGGAGGTAAGGATTTTTTTGTTCATCATACAGAGATCAAAAATGGTGGAGGTTATGCGACGTTAGATGATGGTCAAACGGTTGAATTTGAAGTAGGTCAAGGTCAGAAAGGCCCATGTGCGAATAATGTAATTCCAGCTTAGTTGTATCGCATATTAATAAGGCAAAGTCAAAGGGGCTGAAAAATCACTGCTTTGTGATTTTTCAGCCCCTTTGACTTTGCAGTGTTATGTACAAAAAAGTATGCTTGAGCTGACAGAGTTAATTGAAATTGAGTTTCTATTCATTTTAGGTTGATAAATAAAGGGGGAATTTAAATAGAAGATAAGGGCTTTGTCAAAACTTAGTCGATATGACTGGCTAACTTGAGCGATTTTTGATTATAAAATGTCCTTTTGCTCCTCTTTAGAAACTCGCTTACTGAAACAAAAAACCAACCTTGGATATAAGCAATATTATTGTAAATGCTGTAACCGGCAATTCAATGAATGTACCAACACCCCTTTGAATTTTATCTACGAAAACAGCCAGAGGCTATCTTTTACTGATTTAGTTTTAACAAAGCCGTTTTGATTTGAGTCTTTTAAGATAGAGTATACTGGTTTATATTTAATCACATGTACTCTGAATTAAAGGAATATGGCCGTTGTGTGGCAGATAGCAAAAAGCTACTTTGAGCGTATTCATTCTAGGTTTTGTCAACATTGTATACATCTGGGCCGTATCTGCTATAGTCAGCCTGGCCTTTCGGATCGTAAAGCCGAGCAGGCTTGCCCTTTGCCCAATAATACCTCGCTACGTGTACTCAGTTATAATATTCAGGCAGGAATGAAATCAAAACGATATCTTGATTATATTTATAATAGTGTGTGTCAATTTTTACCTGAGTCGGATATGAGTCATTTAGATAGTATTTCAAAAATATTAATGACGTATGATATTGTCGTTCTGCAAGAAGTTGACGCTGGCAGCCTTAGAAGTGGTTTCATCAATCAAATTGAATATTTAGCCTCAATAGCAGGCTTTAGTTATGTGCATCGGCAGCTTAATCGTAATGTGGGACCTATAGGGCAGTTTTGTAATGCATTGCTATCAAAGTATAAACCTTTAGAAGTTGAAAATCATAAGCTGCCTGGATTAAAAGGCCGAGGCGCGATTTTGGCGCGATTTGAGTTGGGACATGGTTCGTTGGTTTTGGTTGGTTTGCATTTAGCGCTTGGTGAGCGTACACGATTGCGCCAGCTTGAGTATGTATTATCTTTGATTGAGCAAGAACAAACGGTTATTTTGATGGGGGATTTGAATTGTTCGGAAAAGGGGGTGCGTAACACCGCGTTGACACGTTCAAACTTGTATCATGTCAATTCCGGTATGAGTACCTTTCCAAGTTGGGCGCCTAAAAGATGTATTGATCATATTTGGATATCATCCAGAATTTCTGTGGAAGCTGTTGAAGTATTGTCAACTCAGCTGTCTGACCATCGGCCCATATCGATGGAATTTCGTTTATCTTAAGACCTAATTTTTTCAACCTAAGGGCTAGCTGGTCGAGTCAATTCTATACTTAAGCAATAAGAGAGCGAATAAGACTTGTTTAATCTTTACAATTGTAGTCATGAGGTAGGATTGTAAAATGCCAGACCAAGTGAGTTCTTCTGATCAAGCCCAAGGAGATTGGAAAGATAAATACTTGCACACCATCAGTGTGCTTGAGCAAAAACAAGAAGAGCATCAAACGCTCATTTTAATGTTACAACGCTATGTGATACGTGTGATGATCTTAGCTCAAGATACGCAAGCCTCCATTACTACCTGTTTGGATTCCGCAAAATTATCTTTGAAAGATGAGGGTTTAACAACAGATGTGTTGCAAAAGCATGTTGATGCTTTAGATAAAGCGTTGCAAAACACGGAGTCAGAGGAAGTGAGCGTTTGCTCCAGTGTGAGTGGGTTAGAGGTCAGTTATCATAGGTTAGTTCAGCTTCTTAAAAAACAAGATATCGCAAAATCGTTACACCGTAAAATCAAGTCTTTCTCTGAAAAGCTCGACCAATGCGATGTAGATAACTCTCCAAATTTATTGCATGAATTTTCTGTTTTACTTGAACTATTTTTAGAAAATACTAAAAAAAATAAAAAATCTTCAGAAAGTAAAAACCTTTGGAAGCGTTTATTAAAATCAGATGAGCAGTCAAAGGAAAAATCGCAAGAGTTGTTTGTTGAGCCGTTCGATGGTCAAGAAAGTACTGATTTGTCTAGTACTGATGTGGAAAATGATCAGTTGAGATATAAGGCTTTTCAAATTTTACATACACTGATCGACCATATTATTTTGCCTGAAGAGTTTGAAGATAGAAAAAGACCTATCGTTGAAAATTTTAAAAAAAATATTTGCTGGGAAAAGTTGCCTGATCTGCTTAATGAAACTAAAGAGCTTGTTGTTATCAGTAATTCAACTACTCGAAAAGAACTCGAAGACTTTTTAATAGGACTAAATCATAAATTGAATGATTTGCATGGTTCTTTAGATAAGAGCCTTCAAGCTGAAGGAGATGCGATCGCTGCAGCTAAAAATTTTGATCAAAAGATTAAGAAAACGATAGGAAGTTTGCAAGAAAAGGTTGAACGTTCTACCAGTTTGGAGAATCTGAAGCGTGATGCTTTCGGGCAAATTGATGAAATTTTAAGCGCTATCGACTATTACCGTAAGCACGAAAGTTCGCAAAGGGATCTGGTCTTAACAGAGTTGGAGAAGCTAAGTAAGCGTATGGCTTCTATGGAGGAAAAGTCTGATTCTTTGAAATTAACGATTGAGAGTCAGCGTGAGAACGCTTTAAAAGACAGTTTAACAGATTTACCTAATCGTAGAGCGTATGAAGAGCAAGGTGAAAGGGAGATTTCACGTGTGTATCGTTATAATTCCAATTTGTCTTTAGTTGTTGCTGATATTGATTACTTTAAAAAAATTAATGATGAGTATGGCCATTTGGCTGGAGACAAAGTTTTGAAATTAGTGGCTAAGTCATTAGGTAAGCACTTACGTGTTTCAGATTTTGTGGCGCGTTACGGTGGAGAAGAGTTTGTTATTTTGATGCCAGAAACGGTTTTGGAGGATGCTATAACAGCAACAGAAAAACTGCGTTTGGCTATCAAAAATACTCCTTTTCATTATCAAAATATACCGGTTCCTATTACGATGTCTTTTGGAATTACACAAATAAAAGATAAAAATGATACATTGGAGCATGCTTTTTCAAGGGCTGATGAAGCTTTATATAGGGCAAAAGCACGAGGGCGTGATCAAGTTTGCTTAGCAAATTGATTAAATATTGATCTTTTTATGGGCGGTATTTGTGGTATGATTGCTTTGGCTTATGGATTTGTTTAGATATAATGACTGCCAGAGTGGCTTATACAAGAGCATCCGTTGAAAAAGTAAACTAAATAAGGTAAGGCACAGGAAATAATCTACCCATTTTGAGCGGATGTATGTTTGAGCACAGCGAGTTCAGAAGCGAACAATGGGTAGATTATTTCCTGTGCCTTACCTAAGAGATACCTCGTGTGTCAATTCACATGCAAAACCCTTTAATGGTTCTGATAGGCCGGCCCAATGTAGGTAAGTCCACGCTGTTTAATAAGTTGACGCGTTCACGTAACGCTTTGGTGGCTGATTTTGCAGGTTTGACTCGTGATCGTCAGTACGGTGAAGGTCGGCTGGGGGACTATGCTTTCCGTTTAATTGATACCGGTGGCTTGTCAGGCACTGGTTTAGCCGCTTATTCTTCTAGAGTTTCGAAACTGAAATTACAAACAGAGGCATCTACTGATTCATTGATGCGGCACTTAGTTGATCATCAAGTTTACAGTGCGCTTGAAGAAGCTGATATAGTGCTGTTTGTGTTGGATGCAAAGTCAGGGGTGACAGCAGATGATCTTGAGATTTTGGCCTGTATCAGGCAGATAAACAAACCGTTTTTAGGGGTTATCAACAAGGCAGAGGGTATTGTAGAAGCTTATGTATATTCAGAATTCGCACGGCTAGGGTTGAAGCAAATGGTGTTGGTTTCGGCGAGCCACAGTCGAGGTTTATTAAGGATGATGGAGCAGGTTCAGGCGCTTTTTGTTCAGAGCTTAAAGCCACTTGCTTCGAATGCCATTGATGAACCTTTGCAGCAAGGGGGGATACAATTTGCAGTAGTTGGTCGACCCAATGTCGGTAAGTCGACTTTGGTCAATCGTTTATTAAAAGAAGAGCGTGTTGTGGTATTTGATGAGCCGGGCACTACCAGAGACAGTATTTTTATTCCGTATGAACATCACAAGCAACGCTATACTTTAGTAGATACAGCGGGCATTCGTCGAAGGGCACGTGTGGATAATACAGTTGAAAAATTTTCTGTCCTCAAAACTTTTAATGCCATTGAGGTGAGCGATGTTGTTTTGTTATTGATCGATGCGCGTGAGCCTTTTGTTGATCAAGATTTGCATTTAATTGCGTCTGTTTTAGAGGCCAACAAGCCTCTAATATTAGTGGTCAACAAATGGGATGGTTTAAGCAAAGAAGAGAGAACTCAAGTCAAAAGAAAAATTGAACGTAAGTTGAATTTCCTTGATACGGTTCCAATACAGTTTGTTTCGGCGCTTTATGGTACTGGGGTTGGGTTGTTGTATAAATGGATTAATCGTTGTTATGCGGCCTATACGGCCAAGCCTAGCACGACTGTTTTAAATAAAATATTAGAGCAAGCATTGGCTTATCATCAGCCGCCCATGGTTAAGGGGCGCCGCATAAAATTGCGTTATGTGCACTTGGGAGGTACTGAGCCGCCTCGTTTGGTTCTGCATGGTACGCAAACTCAGCATGTACCTGAGACTTATCAAAAATATTTACAACGTACTTTCAAACAGAAATTGGATTTAGCAGGTTCTCCTATTCATCTAGAGTTTTGTAATACTCAAAACCCTTATGTTCACAAGAAAAATACTCTAACACCAAGGCAGGTAAAGAAAAAAAAGCGTCTTATGAGGTATGTTAAGCAGAAGCGTTCATGATGGATTTACATATATCGTTGAAACCAAAGCTCAAACATGAGTAAACTCCATAACATGTGTGAATGGTCTTGTTTTGATGATTGATGTTGGTCCCATAAGGTGTGAATATTTTGCGTATTAAAAAAGTTAGCTAAACCACTGTGGGGATTGAGTAGGGCTTGTTGAGACAGCTCTTTAATTTCATATCTGAGCCAGTGTGCAAGCGGCACAGAAAAACCCATTTTTTTTCTGTATAAAATGTCTGTCGGTAGTATGGGTTTCAGGGCTTCTTTTAAAATGTATTTCTTTTCTCCGTGTTTAAACTTTAAAAAAGAAGGAATGCGTGCCGCAAATTCCATCATTTGATAGTCCAGTAGTGGGGCTCTCACCTCTAGAGAGTGAGCCATGCTCATTCTATCAACTTTAACCAGAATGTCGCCGGGTAAATAGGTCTTAATGTCTGTATAGAGAATTTTTGCAAGATGATCTTCGGCTTTAGCATTGTGGTAAAATTGCGTGGTGATTTGACTGGGATGGTAATCACCTAGTTGTACTCGAGTGTTGTTATTGATTAATGCGTGCCAGTGTGTGTTTGTCATTTGTGCATTGGAAAGATAAAAACCCATTGCTGGATCTGCGCTGAGGCTGTTTAATAAAGTGTGCCCTTTGCGAAAAAAATGAGCTTGAAAAAATGTTAATAGTTTGGCTAATCTTGGAAAGATTCGACTTCGTATCCAATTAGGAAAGTAATTTCGTAGTTGATTTTCTATGGCATCAATGGAGTATTTTTCGTAGCCGGCAAAAACTTCATCACCCCCGTCTCCAGCTAAAGCGACTGTCACTTGCTTGCGGGCTAGTTCACAGACAAAATAGGTTGGAACTAGGGAGGGGTCGGCAAAAGGTTCATCAAAGAATGAGACGATGTGTTTCAGGTGATCTTCTACTGTTTTACGTACAGTAAATTCATGATGGTTGGTTTTATACTGATTTGCAACAATTTTGGCAAACTTTATTTCGTCGTATTTTTTATCGTCAAAACCAATCGAACATGTAGTGACTGGGTTTGTGCTGAGTTGGCTCATGATGCCGACAACACCACTTGAGTCGATACCGCCGCTTAAAAAGGCACCTAATGGTACATCACTGATCATGCGTGCTTGGGTGGTGCTTTGAATTAATTGTAAGAGCTGCTCTTTGAGTTCACCTTCAGATTGATGGCTTGTTTGGTCAAAAGAAAGATTCCAGTATTGTTGTTTGTGAATGCTTTGTGCTGTGATTGTTAAATAAAAACCAGGTTCAAGTTTATAAATGTCTTTGAAAATTGTTTTGGGGTCCGGTATATATTGGTAGGCAAAAAAATCATACAGAGCGTTATAGTTAATGTTTTTATTAAAGTTTGGTAATTTAAGTAGGGCTTTAATTTCTGATGCAAAAGCGAAGTGACCGTCTTTTGCTAGATAGTATAGGGGTTTTTTGCCAATACGATCTCTAGCTAAAAAAAGCCGTTGTTTTTGTTTGTCCCAGAGGGCAAAGGCAAACATGCCGTTCAGTTTATTGAGGCAGGCAGGGCCTTCTCTTTGATACAATGCTAAGATAACTTCGGTATCAGTCTTTGATTGAAAGATATAACCGTTTTTTACCAGCTCTTCGCGTAGTGATTGAAAATTATAAATTTCTCCATTAAAGACAATGGCCAGTTGCTTGTCTGTAGAGAACATAGGTTGTTGTCCGGCTTCAGAGAGATCAATGATGCTCAATCGTCTATGACATAAACCAACATGCTCATCTAGATACTCTCCACTGGCATCAGGGCCTCGGTGTGCAATTGCATTGCCCATGTTTTGAAGGGTGGTAATGTCTCCTATTGGGCTTAAAAAACGAGTAAATCCTGCAATACCACACATGTCGAGGCCCTATAAGCTGATGTATCTTCTAAGTTGTGGGCCTAAAGTGTTGGTTAGGCCTAGTGGCAGTTTTCGCCATATGGCCTCTACCATTGGTCGCAGTTTACTGTTTGTGTTTTGCATTTGGAAAGCTTTACCTTGTGTATTTAAGGTTTTCCAATTAAGAAGATAAGGCTGTGCGCCCCATTGTTCTTTAAATTTATAAGTTCCTTCACCAAGTGTGCTGCGTCCGAAATCAAATTCTTGGATGCCCGTGTCTGTTACTTGCTTGAGAGTGGCCCAATAAAGTAGCATGTTAGGGGCGTATTTGTTGTAGTTTGATAAAGTGGATGCCCAGGGTATTGAAGCTTTTTTTCCGACAGTTAAAACTAATCCTGCACCGATGGTTTGAGAGCTCATTTTTACCAGCACAATCATACAGTGGTTTTGATAGTGCTCTAAGATAGCTTCGAACCAATGGTAAGCATGTGCTGGAGAGCCTAGTCGTTTCATGTTGAATGCGTACACTTGATAAAAAGCTTGTAGCTGTTCGATTGAGTGACCAATTTCGTATGTGAGGCCATTTTTTTCTGCTTTTCGAACTTGGCTCCTCAGTTTTGATTTAAAGCTCGACCACAATGCTTCTGAGTCGGTGGGTAAGGCCAGTTTCATTCTAACTTTATTGCCGGGTTTGGGTGAGTGGGATAGCGTTTCTGTATCTTCTTCTCTTAACTCAATTGCTTTGCATTGATGCTGTTGGCTTAATTTTAGGGCATGTTGGATTAAATTTTGTTTAATTGAAAGTGAGTTGCATAATGGCTTACCCATATCACAAAAAGGTAAGCAGCAGAGTTTGTTTGAAAACAGTGGGGGAGACATTAATATACTCGGCAGAACACCGACGATGTGTTCGTTTTCTTCTGCTATGAGGTAAATGCCTTTGTGTCGGTAAGCTTGCTCAATGCTTTGTCGCCAAGCGTAAAGGTGATAAGGGCTTGCCTCACTGTGCTGTTTGACGTATTCGTTCCAGCACGCTTGATCTTGTGTTTCTGCTAGCCTGATGGTGAGCATAGCTAAGCTTCCTTTCGTGTAGTGTGAAGCTCATGAAACAGCTGTGTGTATTGCTGTGCCATATTTTGTGCTGAAAAATGTTTGAGTACATAAGCTTTAGCATTGGTGGTGATTTGAGTTTTGATGGCCTGGTCAAATAAGAGTTTTTTCCAGTGATGAGCTAAGATTTCTTGATTGTTTAAAGGGGCTAGCAGTCCTGTCACATTGTGTTCTATGAGCTGATCGATACCAGTAATGTTATAGGCGGCTACTGGAATACCCATTGCCATTGCCTCCATTAGGCAACGTGGAATGCCTTCTAAAGAAGAGGTCATCGCAAATAAATCGAAGCTTTGTAGTAAAGCTAGGCGATCTTGCCTAAAACCTAAAAACTCGATGTTATTTTTTGCTGTTAGGGTGTTTGCATGGGCTGTCAGTGCGGCTCGTTGGTCTCCATCTCCTATGAGTATCAGGCGTATATTGAGATGTGATTGGTATAGGAGTTCAAATGTGTCCAGTAGAGAGAATAGATTTTTACGGCTGATCATTTGGCCTATGAAGCCAATGCGTTTTTCTTCTTTTGCACCTGTTGTGTCATTCATCTGTTGTTTTTGCTTGCTGATGGCGTTGACCTCGGTTAAGTCAACGCCGTTTTGAATATAAGCGATTTTTTTAGTTGATACTTTGTACTTTTTTATATCTTCACACAATTGTTTGGATAGTGGGGCGATTTTGTCAAAAAAGTGCAAGCTTAAACACCCAAGCTGGATGAAAAATTTAAGTTTCAGATCGTTAACATTTTCAAAACCGTGGGGAGTGCAGACACTTTTAATGCTTGTCTTTTTTGCCGCTATAACGCCAATGATGTCTGATTTGTAACCATGGGTGTGAATGATATCAATGTTTTTTTCTCGTATTAATTGGCAAAGTTTATTGATGATCTGAACATCAAAGCGTCCTTTCATCGGCAATTCGTAAGTTTGCCCACCGGTTTCTTGAAATTTTTGAGTGATATCTTTTAGGTTTTGTTGTCCTTCTTGGGTGACGGCTAGATCGCACTGAATCTCATCTTTGTTGAGATTATTGGCTAAGGCCAATATCCAGCGTTCAGCACCGTAAAAACCTGTAGGGCAAATAAACTGTAGGACCTTGAGTGTAGTACTATTCATGAACCAATTTAGAGTAGAGGGCTAGAAAGAAGCGTTCTTAAAACATACAATATCACTTCGTGAGCTCATACGGTAGTACAAAATGTGATAGATAGCAAGTGGTGTAACCATTGAGAGTTTTGTTATGGACGAGTTATAGGTTAAAAAAGTCGTTAAAATGTTAGCTTTGACGCGTAAATATCAACCGATGATGGCTGATCGCTTACAAGGAGAGCGCGTTAGATTTTTGAAAGGGCATATGCAAGAGCAGCTTGTTTTTAAACGGGGTGAGTGTATAAACATCCGTGCGGATATACTATCTTTATTGTTAAACAGTCAATACAGTTAAATTGAGTGTGATCTTAATTGGGAGAGTGGTTTAAATATGGGGCAAGCTTCTTCGGTGCATGGGGTATGGTCTAAGCGTTGGACGTTTGTATTGGCAGCAACGGGTTCGGCTGTTGGCCTGGGTAATATTTGGAAGTTTCCGTACATTGCTGGAGAAAATGGCGGGGGTGCTTTTGTTTTAGTGTATTTGTTTTGTATAGCTGCTATTGGCATACCGATTATGATGGGTGAGGTCTTGTTGGGTAGGATGGGGCGGCAAAGTCCGGTTAATACCATGTTGAGCCTGGCTAAAACCGTCAATGCCAGCTGTAGTTGGGTTTTAGTTGGAGTTTCGGGGGTATTGGCAGGGTTTTTCATTTTGTCTTTTTATAGTGTGATTGCAGGTTGGGCTTTGGCTTATGTTGTGAAGGCTGTATCAGGGTCTTTTGTTGATGTCAGTGCGCAGCAGATTGGCCAAGAGTTTGATGCCTTACTGCATTCTCCCTCGACCCTATTATTTTGGCACAGCCTTTTTATGTTAATGACCTGTACGGTTATTGCTAAAGGTATCAATAGAGGCTTGCAGGCGACTGTTTATATTTTAATGCCTTTGCTCTTTGCTTTAATGTTGGTGATGCTAGGATACAGTATGACCAGTGGTAATTTTGAAGCGGGTGCAGCTTTTTTATTTAATTTTGATCCGAGTAAATTGAGTGGTGAGGCTTTATTAGTTGCGATGGGTCATGCTTTTTTTACTTTGAGCTTGGGTATGGGGGCTATTATGGTGTACGGGGCCTATATGCCTGCTAATGAATCGATTGGAAAAATGGTTGTTGCGGTGGGCTTTTTAGATACGGCAGTTGCGTTGGCTGCTGGTTTGGTGATTTTTCCTATTGTATTTGCTAATCAATTAGATCCTGGGGCTGGACCTGGCTTAATGTTTGTAACGTTACCGATTGCTTTTGGGCAAATGCCTGCTGGTAGTGTGTTTGCAACAGTATTTTTTGTGTTGGTGGTTTTTGCTGCTTGGAGTTCTTCGATTTCTTTGTTAGAGCCGGCTGTGGCGTGGTTAGTTGAGCATCGTGGTTTATCGCGTTTATCAGCAGCTATGTTTTCAGGTGTGGCGTGTTGGTTGTTAGGTTTGGGTACGGTTATATCGTTTAATGTGGCTTCAGAGTGGACGCTTTGGGATAAAACTTTTTTTGATTTGTTAGATTTTTTAGCTTCTAACGTCATGTTACCTTTGGGGGGTTTGGCCATGGCTGTCTTTGTCGCTTGGATTTTGCCTTTAGATCGTGTGCGTGAGCAGTTACAGGATTTCTCTGAAGGGTTGCTTGCTTTAATGATATTTATATTAAAATATGTAGCGCCTGCGTTGGTGTTGGCCGTGTTTGCGCGTTCGATTGGTGTATTATGAAGGGTCTTGCGGATGTCAAATGAGTTTATAGAGGTGGAGGTGGCGTATGCTAAGCCAGAAAAACAGCGTATCATTCTTTTGAGTGTGTTGGTGGGAACCACTGTATATGAGGCGGCTGAATTATCTGGCATTGTGACTGAGTTCCCTGAAATTGACTTGGAAAAAGCTAGTCTGGGTGTGTTCGGAAAATCTGAGAAAAATCCAAGACAGAGAGTGTTAAAGCAAGGTGAGCGTGTGGAAATTTATCGTCCTTTGTTGATTGATCCGAAAGAAATTCGAAAGAAGAGGGCTCAGAAAACTGTAGAGTAGATAGGGTCAATAATAAACCACCTAGTTTTTGTGATTGATATAGTTCAAGAAACTGCTATATACAGTAGGTATCACGGATTTCATCATAATTTACCGTGCAAATGTAATTTTCTATCATTAATGTCATGTCAGTAATCCTTACACATCTAAAAATTAGAGTTTGAGCTATTTTTTTAATATTTTCCAATTTGTCGTAAACTTTTTCTGTTTTTTTGCATGAAAAAAGATCTGATATTTTTGAGTGCCAGTTGAAGAGCACAATCATTTTATCTGTATAAGTTCTGGCGTAAACGTTGAAATACTTTACATGTTCTTGTTTCAATGGGTTTTTGTGATCCACAGCACGTCAGTTGTGTGAACCAGAGCGCTTTATACTTAAACTATATAAATATCAATAATTTATTAGATTTTTTGTGGTGTTTTTGTGGGGCTTTATAAGAGAGTTGGCAGACTTGTTGCTCATGGCCTCTTACTTGACTTGGCAATGAAGATAAAGGCTTGAGCCATAAACTAACAAGGATAAGATAACTAAGAGGAATTGAAATGACGTACAAACCCCCTGTTCAATATGAGTTCACCGCATTTGCAGAAAGTGATTTTGGTGTTGGTAACGTTACCAGTGGTAAATGCTTTACCATGCCTGCTTCGGCAACGACTTGTATCTTGGTGACCGATAACGATTCTTTTTTATCAGGTGATAATTGTTATAACGAAAATGCTACGGATCAAAGCTATCAGAAGGCGTCTATTCAAGTTGATGGGCAGGAAGTTGGGAATGGTCGTCAAATATATGGTGAGTCTTACTATAAAGTAGAAGATCAAGATGGTAATCAGTATTTGCTGGTTGAAATTGAGCAAGAAGGTACGAATGATGATTTCTTTACCTTTTTAAGCAGGCCAGATGGTTCTTATACAATTCCACCGGCTGGTGCAGAGCTCAAAGTTGTTTCTTGCCATAATCTAGGTGATTACGTGGCTGATTATAAATGTTTGGGTGCCGGTGATAAAGAACCTCCAACTGCTACTTTATCTGGTCGTGTTTTTTGCGATGAAAATTGTGACGGTTTGGATGGCAGTCAAGAGCAATGTATTTTGGGAAATAATTTATTTGTAAATGGTGGTTTTGAAACCAATGATTTGAATAATGTAGGGGTAGATTGGAATATTAGGAGTTCTGATCTTGAGGGCTGGTATGTGCTTGGCAGTCGCACAGCAGATTTGTATGAAAATCAGTCTAATGCACATGGTAATGCAGCAGGTGATGCTTTTGTAGAGTTGGATGGGGGTTCCATCTTGTGTCAAGAGATCAATATTCAGGAAGCAGGCACGTATGTATTTTCATTTGATTTGTTGGAGAATCAACAGTTGTCTAGCAGTGACAACAAAATTAAAGTGTATATTGATGGCCAAGCTTTTGAGACTGTCGTAGCTGAAGGACAGAAAACTTTTACTTTTGAAATAGATTTGTCTGCTGGTGAGCATCGATTTGATTTTAAATCCCTGAGTGATTCGTACAAATGGGGTGCAGGGTTAGATGACGTGAAACTGCAGAAGAAAACAGTCATTGAGGCAACAGAAGAGCCTGGTAAAGAAGGTGTATTGGTTAAGTTGGTTGACTTAGGAGGTAATGTTGTTGCCACGACGACAACCGATGCTGATGGTAACTATGAATTTACTGATGTGGTTGAAGGGGATTATCAGGTGATGTTTGTTGCGCCTGATGGAACTGAGTTAACTTTGCAAGACGTTGGTGGTGATGACACGATTGATTCTGATGCAGATGCTTCAGGTATGACAGGTGTTGTATCGGTTAAGGGTGGTGATGTCATCAAGGATATTGACGCGGGTTTGAAACCAGAAAAACAGCCTGAACCTTCCACGATATCAGGTCGCGTGTTTTGTGATGAAAACTGTGATGGTTTGGAAGGTCTTCCAGAGCAATGTGTTTTGGGTGAGAACCTATTTGTTAATGGTAACTTTGAAGTCAATAATTTAAATAACGCTGGGGTAGATTGGAATCTTGATAGCTCTGATCTGCCTGGTTGGTTTGTCGTGGGCAGTCATACGGCAGATTTATATGAAGATACTTCACCCGAGCATGGCAATGCGCAAGGGGATGCTTTTGTCGAGTTGGACGAGGGTTCCATCTTGTGTCAAGAGATTACTATTCAAGAAGCGGGGACTTATGAATTTTGTTTTGATTTGCTAGAAAATCAGGCAATCTCTGCAGACAATAATACGATTAAAGTACTCATTGATGGTCAAGTATTTGAGACGGTGATTGCAGAAGGCCAAAAAACCTTTAGCTTTGAGCTTGATTTAACAGCTGGCGAACACCGCTTTGATTTTAAATCTCAGAGCGAATTGTACAAGTGGGGCGCTGGTATAGACGATGTTAAATTGCAAAAGAAGACAGTGATTGCCTCAACAGAAGAGCCAGGCAAGGAAGGTGTGACAGTTAAGTTAGTTGATTTGGCAGGAAATGTTGTGGCAACGACGCTAACAGATGCCAATGGAGCTTACGAGTTTACAGATGTTGCTGAAGGTGACTATCAGGTGATGTTTGTTGCGCCAAATGGAACTGAGTTTACCTTACAAGATGTGGGCAGTGACGACACAATTGATTCGGATGTTAATGCGGCTGGGATGACGGATGTTGTCTTTGTTAAATCTGGGGAAGATATTAAGGATATTGATGCTGGTGTGAAGCCTATGAAGGATCCAGCTAATTCCTCGATTGAAGGCCGAGTTTTCTGTGATGATAATCACGATGATGTGGATAACAGTGAGCCAGGTGTTGCAGGCGTTACTGTAGAACTGCTGGACTACGTCCTGCCGACCACCCGGCGATGGGTCTACGGCACGCCGAGCGACGATCGACACCGGATCGAGCAGATGCAAACGGTGCTGGGACTGGCGGAGCCGCCGTCGCCGACCCTGTGGTGGTCGTCCGCCGACGAAGCGCGGGCACGCCCCTTCACGGACGGGGAAGGCCCGATCCTGGCAGTCGGCCCCACCGCCAACTGGGAGGCCAAGACC
>JANQJO010000143.1 GCA_028281605.1 Pseudomonadales bacterium | reverse complement strand
GTGTCCCAGAATAAAGTTTACAAGCTTCGCTCCTGAACTCGCTGCGCTCAGACATGCATCCGCTCACATTGTAAACTTTATTCTGGGACACCTCCTTAGAGGTTTTCCCGAAGTACAAATCATAACCATTGCTCTGCATGATTATCAGACCTCCATGATAACACGGGAAATTTAGCGTTCAATCAGGTCAATCGCAGGTCCCTATAATTACCGAATTTTTAAATTTCAATGCTGTGATAAACGAATGTTCTCTTTTAGGTACAAGGCCAGCTTCTCTAGTGGTTGAGGTTTGCTATAAAAATACCCTTGTCCAAATTCGCAGTCAATACCCTTGAGAAAAGCTTCATGTTCACTGGTCTCAATTCCCTCAGCAACCACCTTGATATTGAGTTTTTTTGCCATAGCTGTGACAGCAGAAACGATCTCCATATCACTTTTTTGTTTCGGAATATCTTTAATGAAGCTACGATCTATTTTCAAGATATCTAGGGGTAACTCTTTGAGATAAGCTAGAGATGAATACCCCGTACCAAAATCATCAATGGCAATTTGAAAACCTAATTTTTGCAAAATACGGAGTTGTTTTGCTTGTTTATCGATATTAGTCATCAATGTTTGTTCAACAATTTCTAACTGAAAAGACTCTGGATGAATATGGTGATTGCTTAATACAGTTTGCAACTTATCCAATAACAATGGGTCATTAAATTGCTTTGCTGATACGTTTAAGGATATGCGTATATTTTCTAAACCAAGATTGTTCAGATACAGCTTTCCTAAGCAGGCTAATTCGAAAATTTGGTTACCTAATGCTATAATTTGCCCATTGCTTTCAAGCATATCAATAAATTGTACAGGTCCCAACAAACCTCTATCTGGATGCAACCAGCGAAGAAGTCCTTCTAGACCAACAATGCCTCCATGACTAAGATCAATAATAGGTTGGTAATATAGTCTAAACTCTTTAGCATTGACGGCTTCTAACAACTCTCCTTCTAATTTGATTTCTTTTTGTAGAACCTTATTCATTTCGTTGGTAAAGAAAAAATAGCAGTTTTTACCATTTTTCTTCGATTTGTACATGGCCATATCAGCACAACGCATGAGGTCATCGGATGCCATACCATTATCTGGGCCAATAGCTGCACCAATACTAGGGGTTATTTTATAATCATTTTTATTCAAAACTACAGGATCCTGAAATTTTTCAAGTACCTTATCCAAAGCCATTTTAGCATGCTGTATGTTTTTTAACTGTGGTAATAAAAGAGTAAATTCATCGCCACCTAAACGAGCAACCACATCAGTGTCTCGAACTGCAGATTTAAGACGTTTTGAGACTTCAATAAGCAATTCATCGCCTACGTGATGGCCTAAAGTATCGTTGATACGTTTAAAATTATCTAAATCAATAAAAACCACTGCAAATCGTTCACAATGTTCCTGAGAGTTTTTTATCAAAGCTTTCAATTGTTTTACGAACATTCTACGATTAGCAAGACCGGTAAGTACATCATATAAAGCCATACGTTCTAGTTCACCAGTGCGTTTTTCTATTTCACCGTGTAGCAGCTCGAGTTCAGAGCTAAGTTCAATTGCTGTATCTTCAAGTATATCCAACTCATTACGAATATATCGTGACCTACAGTGCTCATTGGTTTTTTCTCGGACTTCTCCAAATTTTTTTTTGGCCAAAAGTGGTAGTAGCTTTGCTTGCTGCTGAATTCGACGCATAGGATCATTCAATACATAGAAAGTCATTACAATAGTCCCTATTAAGCCTAACGAAGTGATGATTCCTCCATTTAGCATCGTATTATAAGCTCGTTTTTTTTCATCACTTATATCATTAGCCAACAACAGATAATTTGTGTCTTTTTGAAGGGGAAGAGCATATAAATAATAAGCTATATTTTCCGGTGTAATAATAGTTTTACCATCATTTTTTACATCATCAAAAACTGTCTTTGAAGACAATTGATAAATAATAGGAAGATATTGCGCTCTCTCTGTCATACCAGCAATACCGATGTTCCATTGAGGTATGTAATCTAAGTTAGAGTTCAATTTATCTGATCTTAATAGTGCTGCCTTTAAGCTGTTTTTTTTAGCAAAACTGATAATAAAATCAACAAGACTTGTTCTTATAATAAGATATTTTTTTTCTCCACTCATAAAGAACATTGGTATTTTGGCATAGATAGAGCAACGATCTGTACATATAATACTGGTGCTGGGGCCTTTAGCCTCGTCTCTTTGCAGCAAAAATTCAACATCTAAATTTGGACTACGTCCCCATGTTAATGATGCTTGAGTAGAAAGATCGTAAATAACCAATGATTCTAACCCCCACTCAAGTTCCATTAAATCCCAATTATTATCAAGATATTCTACAAGGCTTTTTTCTGATAGCTCTGATTCAGCTCCTCTGCTGACAAGAGAAATGCTAGTTCCTATTTCAATCAAATTACGCCGGTTTTGGGAGAGTAAAGCAGATGAGTTATTGCGAATGGATTCAGCCAGCTGTTTTTGGAACAAACGAATGCCTTCAGTGTAAATGATATAACTGACAATAGTAACTGCTAGTGAAAATACTAAACTAATAATAATCAGTGTTTTCCATTTCAAGCTAAAAAAAATGACATTCATTTTTTCTAAAACCGATAGGAGAAACTTGCCGCCACTATATTCCAGTATTTAGAACTGTTAAAACTAGAACCTTGATTTTCAACTGGGTTCAGAACAGATGTTCCTATTACATGGTGATATTCAGCACGTACCATTACATTTTTTTCTGGACTATATTCTAACCCAATGCCTGTCATCCGAGTAAATCTAGTATGTGCTAGCCCTTGACCTGATGCCTCAAAGCTATTCCCTGAACGGTCATTAGTATCAATTACCCAGCTATCATGACGTATATACATGCTCCACTTTTTGTTGATGACTTTATCTATTTGTATGTAATACGGCTCTGTTGCTACATCAATACCAGGAATTAAGTCCAAAAAATTTGGCGGAAGAATAGCTAGGGTAGTAGCATTACCTGATAACGCGCGATCATTCGATTTATTTTTATATAAGGAATACTCTGCTGTAAAGAGCCAGTCACGAAATAGATATTGAATGAAAAAAAACCGTGATGGGGAGTCCAGATCAAAATCCAAACTGACAGGATCTACAGAAAAAGGTAAAGATGGTATGAGCTGATTAATGTTAAGTGGAATACTCCCACCAAAACTATCAGTAACCCCTCCACCAAAACCCACTAATAGATTAGCATCTAAGGTTTGGAATTTTAAACGATAAAAAAGATATTTTAAAGCATCGGGATCAAATCCATTACCGAAAAAATTCACAAGATTGGATAAGTTTTCATCTGGTGTTTCACCGTAATTAATTTCAAATTCCCATTCTCCAAATTTAGAAAAATAACTACTATAGAAACTTATGCCATCACTTGAAACTACTGTATCACGGATTAAAGTATCCTGATAAAGACCGCTTAAAAATATACTGGGTCGTGTAAAAGCAATATCACGAGCATCATTAAATAGTCCATAAACTTGCTTGATTCGACCGAATCTTAACCCTGACAACAACTGTTCTTTTCTAAACAGCTGCATGTCAAAAAGTAAATAATCTATATTTATACCATCAAATGTCGCTCCAGCATGGCGATATATTGCCTGACCCGCAACTCTTATGTTATTAGGAAAATTGTAGTTTCCATTTAATGAAAACTCAGTAAAATCAAAACTTACATCATCTTCGCTTTTACCGTAAATATTATTGTCATCAGTATGAAACAAACCTTGGGTAAAAACACCATTCCATGTAAAGTTCTGAGCGTTAGTAATTGTAGTGAAAAATAAAAGAGATACTATAATTATTCTCATTTACTTCACCTCCACTATGGTTATGGAGTCGTCGAGATAATTATCAGTGATATAGCCAATAGCCCCTGGCGTGACGGCTACTCTCTGCTTCATTTCTGCAATAGTGTTTACTTTAATAGGTGCTCCAGCTTTACCTGAAAAAATTAATCGATCCCAGCTTTTTCGTAGTTGATATGGCAATACACCTAAAACTTGTTGGCAGAATTTCTCATGTAATACCTCATTATCTGGCAATACGAATACAGTCAACCTCTTTCCATTAGGCCAGCTTTGTGTTCGCATGCTATATATAGCTCTTAATGTACGTCGTTTAATTGAGTGGTTTTCATCATTTTCATTATTTGTAATTAAATAAAATGGCGAAGTTGTGATTCCAACAGCCTGCCTGGTTGACAAAAGAGAAAAAAATATCAATACAGAAGATAGCAGAACAATAAATAGCATTTTGTTGAAGATGAAATGATACATAATTCCCTCTATGCTTTCACTAAAGATTTAATGTATTTGAAGGGTAGTCAGAAATAAGTATTTCATCAAACGAACAAATACTGTTGATTGCTGCAAATACATTTTGATCAATCAGCGGTTATTGCATTTTAGTATAATAATGCTTCGGTTAAAGCATTTTGCCTAGGAATGAGCACGAAATAAATTTCTGTTTATACGCAGGACTATTTTTTGCTATCAAGGCGAGAAAATGGGCGCATAGTTATTCTATGTAACCATTTTCATTAACGCAGATAACGAGAAATAGTCCTGCGTATAAACAGAAATTTATTTCGTGCTCGTTCCTAAAGATGGTTTATCAGAGTAAACACAATCTGCTTATTCCAGAAATGGATATTGAAACATACTCAATGACACATAGCTATGAATAAGGCCAAAAGGCTCACACACTACACTTCCAAATAATCTAAAATACCCTCTGCTGCTGTACGCCCCTCCCAAATAGCCGTCACCACCAAATCAGAACCACGCACCATATCACCACCGGCAAAAATTTTCGGATTAGACGTTTGAAAAGGATAAATTTGTTTTTCCGCAGCTAAAACACGGCCCGTATCATCCAAAGATACATTAACTTCACCAAACCAAGAAGCAGGACTAGGCCTAAATCCAAAAGCAATGATCACTGCATCAGCTTCTAAAATTTCTTCACTACCAACAATCGGTTCAGGGCGGCGTCGACCTTTTTCATCAGGCGCCCCAAGCTGCGTTTGGACTACTTTAACCCCTAAAATACGATCTTGGCCTAACAATGCAACTGGTTGACGATTAAAAAGAAAATTCACGCCTTCTTCTCTTGCATTTTGCACTTCTTTACATGAGCCAGGCATATTGGCCTCATCACGCCGATACACACACGTCACCTTTTTAGCCCCTTGCCGAACAGCAGTACGGTTACAGTCCATCGCTGTATCCCCCCCCCCTAACACTACAACCCTTTTATTAGCCACGTTAATGTAGTCACCGACAACCTCTTCAAAACCCAATTGACGATTAATATTAGAAATTAAATAAGGTAAAGCTTCATACACACCAGGCATTTCTTCCCCTGGAAACCCTGCTCGTATTGATGTGTATGTCCCCATACCTAAAAATACAGCATCATACTTATCTAGCAACACTTCTATAGTAATATCTTTGCCTACTTCAGTATTCAGTTGGAATTCAATACCCATTTCTTCAAAAATGGTACGCCTACGCTCAATCACTTCTTTTTCAAGTTTAAAAGGCGGGATGCCAAAAGTGAGCAAACCTCCAATCTCTCGATAACGATCAAACACTACCGGTTTCACACCATTACGTATCAAAATATCAGCACACCCCAAGCCCGCAGGTCCTGCACCCACAATAGCTACTTTTTTACCTGTATCTTGCACATGGGAAAGATTCGGGCGCCATCCTAATGCAAATGCTGTATCAGTGATGTACTTTTCTACTGAACCTATTGTTACAGCCCCAAATCCATCATTAAGCGTACAGGCTCCCTCACACAGCCTATCTTGAGGACAAACACGACCACAAATTTCTGGTAACGTATTGGTCTGATGACACAACTCAGCAGCCTGCAAAATATTGCCTTCTGCAACCAACTGTAACCAATTGGGTATGTAATTGTGAACTGGGCATTTCCACTCACAATAGGGATTACCACAACTCAAACAACGATGCGCTTGTTCTTGTGCTTGCTTAGGCGCATAAGACTTATAAATTTCACCGAACTGGCGACGCCTGATTTCAATACGTTTTTTTACCGGATCTTCACGATCCACATCTAAAAACTGAAAAGGATTGTGTAATCTCTCACTCATATTTTACATCCTTGCTTAATCATTCAGGGCGGGCCCGGATATGATTCAACAAACTCTGAATATCTGTCGCTTTTGGCTTAATCAACCAAAAACGCCCAACAAAATCTTCGAAGTTTTTCAGGACATGTTGTCCCCAACCACTGTTTGTATGCTTAACAAAATCATTTAAAGTATCATACAAATAAGACTGATACTCCTCCATCGCTTCATGTGTTATACGCATAACATCAATCAACTCACGATTATATTGATCGGTAAAACGGTTATTCAAATCCAAAGTATAAGCAAAACCACCGGTCATACCTGCTCCAAAATTACACCCCGTCGAACCCAACACAACCACCAATCCACCTGTCATGTACTCACAGCAGTGATCACCGACACCTTCAGTTACCGCTATCGCACCTGAGTTACGTACACCAAAACGCTCACCCGCAGTACCTGCTGCATACAATTGACCGCCAGTTGCTCCATACAAACAAGTATTGCCCACAATAGATGTTTCATTGGATTTAAAAGTACTACCAACGGGTGGTTTAATCACAATTTTTCCGCCAGTCATACCTTTACCAACATAATCATTGGCATCCCCTTCTAAGTATAAATGCAAACCGCCCGCGTTCCATACACCAAAACTTTGGCCTGCAGTCCCTTTAAACTGCAATACAATTGGATGTTCTGTCATACCTTGATTGCCATAACGTTTAGCAATTTCTCCAGACAAACGTGCACCAATAGAGCGATCACAATTGGTAATATTAAAAGAAAAACGCCCGCCCAACTTATGCAAAACCACCTCAGCTGTGGCCTGGTGTATTTGCTCAGCTAACGCAGCCTTATCAAAGGGGTCATTACGCTCAACTTGACAGTTTTGCGGCTTATCTGCGCTGATCGCTTTATTCTCCAATAAAGGCTTTAATGATAAATGTTTGTGTTTATTTGTAATACCCTCAATCACTTCTAACAGATCCGTACGCCCTACAATCTCCTCTAGAGTACTGAATCCCAGTTCTCCTAGCCACTCCCTAGTTTCTCTAGCAATAAAGCGAAAGAAGTTCATGACCATTTCAGTTTCACCTATGTAATGCTGGTTTCGTAAAACTTCCTGCTGTGTAGCAACACCCGTAGCACAGTTATTCAAATGACAGATACGTAAATACTTACAACCTAACGCAATCATAGGGGCTGTACCAAAACCAAAGCTTTCTGCACCTAAAATAGCCGCTTTAATTACATCTAAACCATTTTTTAACCCTCCATCCGTTTGCAATCTCACCTTGTCTCTCAAATCATTCGCTCTAAGCGCTTGATGCGCTTCACTTAAACCCAGCTCCCAAGGTGAACCTGCATATCGAATCGAAGTAATTGGGCTCGCTGCTGTGCCCCCATCATATCCAGAAATAGTAATCAAATCAGCATAAGCTTTAGCAACACCAGCTGCAATCGTGCCCACCCCCGGTTCCGAAACCAATTTGACAGAGACTAATGCTCCTGGATTCACTTGTTTGAGATCAAAAATCAATTGCGCAAGGTCTTCAATAGAGTAAATATCATGATGAGGCGGCGGAGAAATCAACGTTACACCAGCAACAGAGTAACGTAAACGGGCGATCAACTCATTAACTTTACCTCCTGGTAATTGTCCACCTTCACCCGGTTTAGCTCCCTGTGCTATTTTAATTTGTATCACTTCCGCATTGACCAAATAATGAGGAGTTACCCCAAAACGACCTGAAGCGACTTGTTTAATCTTAGAGACACGTTCTGTTTTAAAACGGCTAGCATCTTCTCCACCTTCACCTGAATTGGATCGTGCTCCCAGGCGATTCATCGCAACCGCGATAGATTCATGCGCTTCAGGAGAAAGCGCACCTAAAGACATGCCGGCTGAATCAAAGCGCTTTAAGATAGACTCTATAGGTTCCACCTGTTCGATCGGAATAGGGTGTAGACAGTCACTTTTTGGCACTAACAAATCTCTTAAGTGAGCAATACCCCTCTCAGCCACATAGCTAGAATACACTTTGTAGTCCTCATACCGACCAGAACGCACAGCCACGTGCAGGCTCTGCACCACATCTGGGTTAAAAGCATGATATTCCGTGCCGTGAACATATTTGAGTATACCACCAGGATCCAACGCTTTACGTTTGGACCAAGCATATACCGCTAAAGTTTTTTGTTCGATCTCAAAGTCTGCAAACGTCAGGCCTTCTATACGGCTAACACTACCAATAAAACACAAATCCACCACTTCACGACTCACGCCAACCACTTCAAAAAGCTGTGCACCTCGGTATGAAGAAATAGTAGAAATACCCATTTTAGAGAGAATTTTCAATAAGCCTTTAGCAATAGCTTGGCGATAATTTTTTTGCGCATTAACAGGACCATTTAATATTTCTTTGCATTCAACTAAGTCATTGATAATTTGATAAGCCAAGTAGGGATAAATCGCTGTAGCTCCAAAACCTAACAAAACAGCAAACTGATGTGGATCTCTAGCAACACCCGTTTCTAAAATCAAGTTAGCTTCACACCGTAAGCCCTGCTTCATCAAATGGTGATGTACAGCACCTGTAGCCATCATCGCATTGATTGGCAATCGATCTTTTGCCAATTGACTATCACTTAAAACCAAAATAGTCTTACCTGCTCGTACAACCTTCTCAGCCTGTTCACACAATTGTTTGATGGCTCCAGCAAGACTCAACTCTCGGTCGTAATTTAAATCTAAATATGCACTGGGGTAACCTTGATCAGACAAACTCAACAATTGCTTAAACTTACTATGGGATAATATTGGAGACTTTAAAATAATACGTCTCGCATGGGCTGGCGTTTCTTCAAAAATATTCAACTCGCGGCCAATACAAGTTTCCAAGGACATTACTACTGATTCACGTAAAGGATCAATAGGTGGGTTAGTCACTTGAGCAAATTGCTGACGAAAATAGTCAGCCAGAGGTCTGATGCGATGAGATAAAACCGCCATCGGAGTATCATCTCCCATGGAGCCGACTGCTTCTTGGCCTAGCTCAGCCATGGGCCTTAATACCTGATTACGCTCCTCAAGCGATACCTGAAACATTTTTTGTGTAACCAGCAGTTTATCATGGTTAATTTCAGCCAATGCACAGGTTTCTTCTACTAACCGTGAGTGAATTCGATAAGCATTACTTTTAAGCCACTGACTGTATGGATACTTCACTTTAAGTCGGTCATCAATATTTTGGGTATGCAATACTTCACCCGTTTGTGTATCGACCGCCAAAATCTGCCCCGGCCCAACACGACCTTTGGCTACAACATCACTCGGCGCATAATCATACGTCCCTATCTCGGAAGCTAAAGTAATAAAGCGGTCTTTCGTCATCACCCAACGAGCCGGTCGCAAGCCATTACGATCCAGTAAGCACACAGCATAACGACCATCCGTTAATACAATACCTGCAGGGCCATCCCAGGGCTCCATATGCATAGAATTGTATTCATAGAAGGCTTTAAGCTTTGGGTCCATACTATTAACATTTTGCCAAGCCGGCGGTATCAACATCCGCACTGCCCTGAATAAATCCATCCCCCCCAGCAACAAAATTTCTAACATATTATCCAATGAAGAAGAATCTGAGCCTGTACGGTTGACCAAAGGTGCAATCTCTTGCAAATCAGGCAAGTAAGAAGTTTCAAACTTACTGGTTCTCGCCACAGACCAATTGCGGTTGCCCATAATGGTATTAATTTCACCATTATGTGCTAAGTAACGGAAAGGTTGAGCTAATGCCCATTTAGGCAGTGTATTGGTAGAAAAACGTTGGTGAAAAACACAAATTGCTGTTTCTAAGTCAGAGCTACCCAAGTCTAAATAAAACACAGGCAAATCAGCCGGCATTACCAACCCTTTATAACCAATAATAGAAGCAGACATGCTCACAACGTGGAAGTACGAGTCATCAGTCAAGGCAAATTCGCTATGACGACGCGCCAAAAATAATTTACGATTCAATTCTACTTGTGTACAGTCAGAAGAGGCGTCTGCAGGCTCAATAAAAACTTGAGCGATATAAGGTAATTGCGCTTGCGCAATGTCACCACACACAGAATTGTCTATGGGAACTTTGCGCCAAGCTTTAACGACTAAACCATGCTTTTGCAGTTGAGCCTCAATAACTGATTGCGCTCTTTGCCGTTGTTTAGAGTCAGGATCCAGAAACACCATACCTACCCCAAAACTAGAGCCCAGGTCGACTTGCTGCTCACGCTGTAGTGCTTGCCGAAAAAAACGCTCAGGCAGCTTTAGCAACAGGCCACAACCATCACCTGTACGGCCATCTGCAGCAATACCACCTCGATGCGTCATACAAGTCAATGATTGAATTGCTGTTTGCAATAAGCGATGGCTGGGTTCGCCATCCAAATGAGCGATTAAACCAAAGCCACAGTTGTCTCTAAAATCATCAGCATTGTACAAACCCTGACATTCTTCCATGTTATATTTATTCATTTATAAACTCTTCTGGTCTCATTAAAACTACCAAGCGAACACAGATGCCACCGACAGCCTTCAGCTTATCTTAAGAATACAGGTGTCATTTATTCATCATTCATCAGCACATTAAAGAGGGAGGAACATTCTACACGTCTATAGCCATTAGGACAATTACTAGGCCTCATGCAAGCTTTACTGAAGATTAATATTTAATCATTAAAGATGGTGGATTTCTTTATTTGTCATTAATAAATATGGTTTAATTTAAAGCTGATAATTTACCCAATTATTGGGCTAAATACTGATATTATTAAGACGTACTTGCCAAGCGCAGTTGTGCCAGGAGCATTTATGGGTAGGATAGTAAGTTCCCTTCGTACACGGCAATCAAAGGTTTGAGAAAGCAAGCTGGCTGGAAAAATGCTACTTGACAGCCAATTTTGGCTCAAAGTTTTTAGTGGAACAGCCCTGCAAGTAACAGCCCGCAAGCCTAGACTTTACCTTCATCATTTGATAATTTTAGTCACGCTAAAATATCAAATAAGAGACTTATCAAAAAGGCATTTAAATAGTATGTTGTGGCTAAAAGCTTTACATATCATCAGCTTTGTCTGCTGGTTTGCTGGTTTGTTCTATTTACCTCGGTTATTTGTCTATCACAGTCTAGCTGAAGATAGCATCAGCCGTGAGCGTTTCGAAACCATGGAGCGCAAACTATATCAAGGCATCATGACACCCTCAATGATCGCCACCCTAGTGTTTGGCATCTGGATGCTGTCAATCGCCTGGCCTGCCTATAAGCAAAGCGGGTGGCTACATGCAAAATTATTACTGGTCATTCTTTTAATAGGCTATCATCATATGTGTAAAGCCTATATGCGGCAATTTACACAAAAGCGCAATATCAAAAGCCATATCTTTTACAGATGGTTTAACGAAGTACCTGTGCTACTCTTAATAGTTATTGTAATATTAGCTGTTGTGAAACCTTTTTAAGCTATATTGAATGTGACAAAATCGATACCCACAAAACCTGTTGTCATGTCTTTCTCAGGCCTCGATTCAACTGGAGGAGCTGGGTTACAAGCAGACATAGAAACATGCAGCGCCTTAGGATGCCACTGTAGCCCTGTAGCAACCGTCTTAACCGCTCAGGATACACGCAACGCGATCGATTATCTGCCTGTTAACGCCACTTTTATCATTGAGCAAGCTAGGGCCATTTTAGAAGACTTTCAAGTAAACTGTTTCAAAATAGGTTTAATCAGCAGCATTGCTGTAGTTGAAACATTACACACTTTATTAAACGATTACAAACATATCCCTGCTGTGTTAGATCCTGTAATTTCAGCTGGTGGGGGCGCTGTACTATGCACTGATGAAGTCGTAGAAGCTATTAAACAGTTACTATTACCACTGACAACTATCATTGTGCCTAATACGATCGAGGCAAAACAGTTAGCACCTGAAGCTGATACCATTGAAGCCTGTGCTTATGAAATTTTAGAGCATGGCTGTAATTATGTACTCATCACAGGTAGCCATGAGCCTTCTCAACAAATCGTTAACCGCCTATATGGCTACAATAAGCAGCTACAAACTTTTACCTGGGAAAGATTACATGCGCAATATCATGGATCAGGCTGCACATTGGCAGCTGCTTTAGCCAGTTATATAGCCCAAGGATTCGACATCATATCAGCCAGTAGAGAAGCCCAAGGTTTTACATGGAAGACTCTCAAACATGGCCAAAGGATAGGGATGGGGCAATTGATTCCAAACCGGCTGTTTTGGGCAGATACTCCGCAAGAATAGCCTCCTAAAGCCTTGCAAAATTCAGGGCGACACAGAATTCTTCGCAAAAGCCATACCCTACAAGATATCAGACACTAATGGAAAGCTGATTGTACTCCTAAATACTCTTAAAAAACAAAAACTTGCAAGAGATAGACGGCTAAAAATCAATGTGGCAAAAGAGGCTATAAAGGAAAAACCAGATGAAGTAGATCAATATCTATTGCAATTCTTTAACCGCAATGGCGGCATTAATTATCATGCAGTTGAGCGAGCAAAAAGACATGATGGCCTATCATTTTTATTTACGAATGCGAAACTAAGTTTAAGTGAGGCGATTCAAGTTACTTTGCAAAAGACCTAATAGAGCAGTGTTTTAAGCTAGAAAAGAGCGTTTTACACTTAAGGCCAATAAGATTTTCACTAGACAAAAATATAATATAAAAAGTCACCTAATGATCTGTTATTTGGGGCTAGCCATGTTAACGACGTTTCGTTGCCGCCTTATAAATAAAGGGATATTGGCCAATCCTAGCACTACCTTGAGGAGTTTAGAGTCAATCTACAAAATTTACTTGACCACTACAGACACTGAAAAGTACATTAGGACGCATCAGTGTCTGGATCAACACCCAGTTTCTTCAGCATATCGCGTAAACGCTGCTGTTCCTTTATAGCTACTTCTTTTGACTGGCGTTCCTGTTCTTTCAACTGGCGTTCCTGCTCCTTCAACTGGCG
>JANQJO010000121.1 GCA_028281605.1 Pseudomonadales bacterium | reverse complement strand
TGCTATCAAGGCGAGAAAATGGGCGTATAGTCATTCTATGTAACCATTTTCATCAACGCAGATAGCGAGAAATAGGACAAGTATAAACAGGAATTTATTTCGTGCTCGTTCCTAAGGATGTTTTTTTAGGTAAAGAGCAAAAAAGCTATAATCGAGCAGTTTCTTCACAAAAAGTTGTGCTCGTTCCTAAAGGTTGGGAGCAAGGCCAGCTTTGCGATGGCCGGTGGTAAGGATCTTGCTAAATTGTCGCAAGCTTTGGCATCTGTGACTGATTGGGTTTCAGCACGATTGGTGTAGAGAGCTGCTTGCTTGTTACTTGATAAAATTTAATGTTTCTAAAATTTCTGTAAGACAACATTTTGTCACATTAGTTTATTTCACTTTATGTTACTTTGAGCGGATTAAAGCCCAAGTAAGCGCTTTTTTTTGAGCTTAATGTTTTGAATTAATAAAGTTTTTTCAAATGAACAAAAGTAAAAGATGCTAATGGGGAAAATATAGTGATATTAAAAAAGGTGCAGTCTAATTTCTTAAAAGAAGAAATGCATGAATTTAAAGTAACTAAACAAACAGAAAAGAAAGAAGTCACACAAGAAATTCTGTGTACTAAGCCAACTATTATTTTGGCGAAAAATGTTTTTACTGAACAAGAGTGTGATGACATTCTTTCGATGCAAGTGCCTTTCCAGATGGCAGAGGGTTGGGATTTTGAGCAAAGTAAAGCCACGGTAACTTCTTATCGAACCAGTAGCCTTTGGTATGATAATAATAATGAGTTTAGTTGGTGTAAACTTAGGCTTAAAGATACGTTTTCTTTTTTTTCAGATTATACGGTCAATCATTTTGAGCATGGTGTACGTCAACGCTATCAAAGCGGGCAGTATTATAAAGAGCATTGTGATTTCTTTCGTTTTCCTGGCGTTGATGGTGTGCATAATGATCGGGTTGCTACTTGTATTTGCTACTTAAATGATGGGTTTTCCGGAGGAGCGACTCGATTCAGTTACTTGGATTTTGATGTTATACCTGTTAAGGGTTCGGTATTATTTTTTGTCTATAACTATGAACATCATACACTTAAGCTTTATACGCAACATATAGGTATGCCGGTGGAGACAGGTGAAAAGCAGATTATGACTTACTGGGTGCGAGAGTGTGATAGGAAACCTTTTTATCCCTAGATGTATCAATATATTCGTTATATGCATATGCTTGAATCCTTACCGTGAAAATACCTTTTTCATCACTTGGGGTGACGAAAAAGGCATCGCTCATGGCTGTTACTGTGATTTAGTCGATAGGCCGATTTTTGAACATTCATTATCTGTTATTTTCTTTCTTATTTGAGAGTTTGTGTAGAATATGTCAGAAATACTGGGTCACATAAAAGAAGCTTGGTTTTTAGTAGATATCGGTTACAATTGCCAGACTTTGACGGCAAAGCTGTTTCAACTTTGAAGTCCAGGTTGTGTTTTAACCAAATAAAATGGGTCGCTTACTTAAGCTATGTTTTAGGCAGGCTTGGTTAGATTTGATTTCTAGGGTATTGAGTGGGTTTAAAAGCTGAATTATTATCATGGCACTTGTAGTACAGAAATATGGGGGCACATCGGTTGCTGATATAGAGCGCATACAAGCTGTAGCTAAACGGATTAGTCGAAGTATTATTGAGGGTCATCGTTTAGTTGTGGTGGTTTCAGCTATGAGTGGGGAAACAGATCGGCTGTTAGCTTTAGGGCGTTCAGTGAGTGAAGTCCCCTCAGCGCAAATGATGGATATTTTGGTTAGTACGGGTGAACAGGTTAGTAGTGCTCTATTAGCTTTAGCTTTGCAGGATAGGGGACATGCTGTTTTATCTCTTTGTGGTTGGCAGATTCCGATCACTACCGATGCTATGCATGGTAAAGCTCGAATAGAGGATATTGATGTAACCAGGCTAGAGGGCTTTTTAGAGTCTTATCAAGCTGTAGTTGTTGCTGGATTTCAGGGGATTAGCAGTGAAGGTCGTATTACTACCATGGGGCGTGGTGGTTCGGATACTACGGCTGTAGCTTTGGCGGCAGCACTGAGCGCTGATGAATGTCAGATTTACACAGATGTTGATGGGGTTTATACGACAGATCCACGTGTTGTAGATAATGCTAGGCGTTTAGACAGTATTACATTTGAAGAAATGTTAGAAATGTCCAGTTTGGGCTCAAAAGTATTACAAATTCGTTCTGTTGAATTTGCGGGCAAATACCATGTACCGCTCAGAGTGCTTTCTAGTTTTACAGAAGGAGTAGGTACACTTATTAGATTAGATAAAGAGGATGATATGGAGCAGCCAGAAGTTTCAGGGATTGCTTTTAATTGTGATGAAGCTAAGTTGACTGTGCGTGGTGTACCTGATGTTCCTGGAGCAGCCTATCAGATTTTAGGTCCTATTGGGGAAGCTAGTATAGAAGTGGACATGATTGTCCAAAATATTGGGGCTGAGAATAATACTACTGACTTTACTTTTACTGTACATAGGCGTGATTTTGATCAAGCTCTTAAAATTCTTTTGAAGATATCTGAGCAGTTGGGAGGTTTAGAAGTCATTGGTGATGCTAATATTGGCAAGGTATCCTTGGTGGGTGTAGCGATGCGCTCTCATGCTGGTATTGCTAGCCGTATGTTTAAGGTTTTTGCTGATGAGAATATTAATATTTTGATGATTTCCACTTCTGAAATTAAAGTATCAGTAGTGGTAGAGCAAAAATACATAGAATTGGCGGTCAGAGCTTTACATACGGCTTTTCAGCTAGAAAAACCATGAAGGGCAAGGCCGTTGTCTTCGCACCAGGTTAGAATCACTTATTAGTTTAGATTAGCCTAAAGTAGCTGATGGGCTGTAGATATCCCAGTATATATGACGAGTGTATTCGATTAGTCTACTTGTCGGCCTGGTATTATCGATTGATTTATGGCTTTATAGTATTTTACTGTTAATGCTTAGTTGTATAGCTATCTTTGTATATATTATATTTATTTGTATAGGGGTACAGCCTTTTTTTATAATAAAAAAACTTGCGACTATTGGTTTATTTTTAGTCAGTCTGAGTAATACTGATAAATAAGTGTTTGGATTTCAATCTTGTTTATTCTGGAGTAATATTGTAGTGATGCCTATTGACTAATTTATAAATTAAACTATTGATTTTTAATTGATTTTTTGGCTATATACGGCGAGTCAGAGTTATGGTGACGCGGGCTGAGTAAATGGGAGTTAGGGATGGATGAAGGAGATGAAGGGATCGAAGATAAATATTGATTGGATGTTTTGAAGGAGAAGCATAATGCTTATTTTGACTCGTAGAGTGGGTGAGACCTTAATGATTGGTGATGATATTACTGTCACAGTGTTGAGTGTTAAGGGTAATCAGGTACGAATAGGTGTTAATGCTCCTAAGAAGGTAGCTGTTCATCGTGAAGAGATATATCAACGTATCCAGAGGGAAAAGAGGGGTCAAGACCAGCAACAGCATGATCATGGGGGTGATGATGACGATCAGGGTGGTGTGATGGCCAGAGAAAGCAAGAGGTAAGGCTTTGAGCAAGTGGTGTTAGGGGTGTTAGGCAGAGTCCGACAGAAAACGTAACTTCTCAATAAGTTGAGGTAGCAATAAACTCAATTGGTTACAGATAAGAGTTTCGAAAAAAGTGCACAAAATCTTGTCTTGGTCAAATAGTATTCACGCAAGGTGAGTTTAACCCTTTGATTTTATTACTACCTCAACTTATTGAGAAGTTACTGGAATTGTAAATATTCGCCTAACCCCTTAATCTAAATTGCCACTACCGGTAGGGTGATTTCGAGTCTTGCCTATACCCCTGGCCCTTAAGCCTGTTATTGAAGTATAAAAAAAATCAAATATTTTGTTGAATCACCTGCTATCAACGGAAACATGGTGGATACACTTGCCCTGATGCGTTAAACAGGTTTTACTGAAGTCAATTATTGAGTAGACATTGATTAAGACTTTGTAAAAGATACAATATTATTCTCAAATTGTTTCGTTGCTTCATCATCAGTTTTTTTAACGACAAAGTATTGGTTTACTAACGCTTTAGTATCTTGTAAAAAACTTGCCTTGGTTTCTACATTGATGTCTAAGCAATATTCTGCGCATAAATTTTTAAGGTCTTTAAGAAACGGTATGATTTGAGGATATTCTGCTAAAGCTGGTGAATTGAGTTCGTGAAAGCTGGCAAGTAAGATTTCGTGAATTTCATTGTACAAAAATGCTTTTACTATAGATTCTAATTCGGTCACAGTGACTTTATCAGATCCTGTCTTATCAAAGATTGATAAAATCTTCATGGTTGAGATGATGGGTAGCATAGAATGAGCAAATGCTTTCAAGCTGCTGAATTGGTCGCGGAGTATAAGAGTTTCTGTCCAATCATTAACCACTTTTACGGTGATTGCTTCCAGGTCAAGTGTGCAGTCTTGTGACAATTTCCCATCTTTAATAGGTAACTGTAAAAAGTCGTTTACTGAAAAAAAGGTGTTGCTTCCAAAGTACTCGTGTACTGCTGATGTAGCATTAGATTCTGAGGCACCTTCTTGAGCGATCAATAGTACTTTTTCACCAGTACTGAAAATCAGTTTAATATCTGGATGTCGATTCCAGTAATCATGGACTCCAGTTTGTAAATGCAGTGAGTTTTTAGAAAAAAGTTTCACCCGATCTAAAAATAATGGCTCGTATTGCAGAATAAGCTTATCTACCGAACGCTTTAATGTAGATAACTCAGCAGAATCAATCAAAGGTTTTAAGCGTGGTAGAGATTGGGCAGCTTTTGTTATATGTTGTTTTTCTAATAGTGATAGACAATTTCGTATACTTTTTTTTACTGCTGAATTGAAGTGCTCTTTTATCGATAATCTGAATTTGGAAATAGGCGTGTAAGTGCCAATAAAATCATGAAGCACAATCAGTGGTAATAATGAGGCTTTATAATCCAAAAGCTTAGGTTGGCTCGTATGTGGCAGTGAAGAGACAAAACGATGAATAGTTGTTCTAGGAAGAAGAAATAATTGCTTGGAAAGTTCATATTCCAACTTAAAAGCAGCCTGTGGAGTTAGTTTTTGTGTGGTATCATACAAAACTAGAAGGCCCTGTTGTATATCTTCGTCTGTTATCAGTGTTTTCAATGCATTCAGTTCTGTAAAAGACAGCTGTGTTGTTCGATCTTGAATGTTGATTACAATTTTTTCTTGTTGGCTTTTGGCTTCAGAGATAAGCATCATATTTTCTCGATCAAGAACAGCAACTCCATTCAATTGATTCAGAAAATAGGATAAAGTGTTTAAAGGTTCATCGTTAGGTTGGGCGGTTTGAGCTTTCAGTTGAACAGAGCGAGGAGGTAGTTTGTGGAGTATGGAAGACGGTTTTAGAATCCGAGGGGTTGGATGTAAAACACTAGGAGTAAAAGGGGCTGTGCGAGCAATTAAAGAAAAAGATTTTTTTTTAAAAGCACCTGGTTTAGTAGGTTGAACCCTAAACTGAGGGCGATGTTGTAAAAATGGTTGTAAATAAATTGTATTCATTTAAATGACTCTTATGTATAGCTCATTGATTTTGGAAGTAAGGTTTTTTATGGTGAGTAGTGAGTTTTAATTTCAAAGTTAGTGGCGCATTATATTAAGAGAGAGCCCATTATACAATTTGATAAAGATGCTTGCGTGGTTTATATGGAAAGACTGAATAATGATCAATTTTATGTTGTTTAAATACTATTATCCTGTGCTTTGAATTTAATGTATAATAGCCAAATTTTTGTTAGAGCCAGTACTATGATAGTGTGCTGTTGAGTGATTTCTTAATCGATTTCCTTGTGGTTGATTTTTAAGCATATCTGATGCGAGGTATGTTATGTAGTGAGCGTGTATGCATCAGGGCTAGGCTGTGCTGGCTTTTAATGGGTGTAAAGTGACAAGATTGAGTGTGTGAAGTATCAAGCAATGGATAAGAAAAATGTAACAGATAGGGAAAATTCTACTGTGCCGGTGCTTTACCAGGTTTCGTCTCAAGATGAAATTTCTCTGGTTGATTTGGCGTCAGTGTTGGTTAAGCAGCGTAAAGTCTTTTGCATGGTTTTTTTATTAGTGCTCATGCTAGGATTCTTCTTTATTTTTATGATGCCGCAACAATATCTTTATAGCACAGTCGTAGAGATAGGCACCTATGTTTTGCCAGATAAAAACGGTATTTTAGGCAGTCCTAAATCTATAGAAAGTGTTGAGAATGCTAAAAATAAGTTGGAAAAACACTTAATTACTGAGGCTGTGTTGAATTATCATCGGCAGTATCCAAAGGCCCCTTTGCCGGATATTAAAGTTCAGGCCCCCAGAGATTCTAATTTAATTTTGCTTTCAGCCCTAGGTAGTCAGGGCGATGAGCATAATTTAGCTTTTCTTGCTAAGGTGGCGGAAGGCTTGGTGCGTGATCATGATCGAAAAGCGCAAGGAGTTTTGGAGCAATTGCGACAAAACCTCGAAGTGTACATTTTGCAAGCTGAAGAAACTAAAGTCAAATTGAAAAGCTATAAGCAAGAAATTGAATTATTACAGTCGAGTTTAAGTACGATAGATGTTGAAGATATGTTATTGGAAAAACAAATTGATCGTAAACGTACCGAAATTAATAGCCTTTCTTTGCATCGTTCGAACTACTTAAAAGATCGTGCTGTTCCTAAGGAGGCACTGGCTTTATTGTTGATTGATAATGAAATACGGCAGTTAAGAGAGCAGCGTGATGCCTTAGAGCAACAAAGGTTGGTGACTTTGGTGAAGAATAAAGAGGCAATTAGAAAAAACATTGAAGATTTGAATGGTGCTGTGTTGGTGCAGCAAAGGGCATTAGAACAGGTGCTTCGGGTGTTGAAAAGACATGGTATTGAAGAGCCTCAAATTTTATCGCAATCGCAAAGCAACGCTTTTATGCACCCATTGAATTTGTTGATGAATATAGTACCGACTCAGACGGTTGTGGCACCTTATCGTTCAATAGATAAGGTTAATATTGGTAGATCTGTTATTTTGATTATAGCGATTGTTATGGCCATAATTTTGTCGGCTGTTGCTTGTTTTTTGGTCGAGTTTTTCGTTAAAGTGAAAGCCTATTCGAAAGCGAGTGTGCGCCCTTAAAAGCTCTCAACTGGGTTTAATTTGGACATTGGTGGGTTTCTGTAATTATGAAAAAAGCTTTAATTACTGGAGTGACCGGTCAGGATGGAGCCTATCTGTCTGAATTTTTATTGGAGAAAGGCTATGAGGTGCATGGAGTTAAGCGTAGAACTTCTTTATTTAATACGGCTAGAATAGATCATTTGTTTCATGATGTTCATGAGCAAGGTAAACCATTTTGTCTGCATCACGGTGATATGACTGATTCAAGTAGTTTGATGCATATTATTCAAAAGGTTCAGCCTGATGAGATCTATAACTTAGCTGCTCAAAGTCATGTGGCTGTTTCCTTTGAGGAGCCTGAATATACAGCGAACTCTGATGCATTGGGGCCGTTGCGTATTCTTGAAGCGATTCGAAGCTTGGACTTAACAAAGAAAACACGTTTTTATCAAGCCTCTACTTCTGAGTTGTATGGTAAGGTACAAGAAGTACCGCAAAAAGAAACTACGCCTTTTTATCCTAGAAGTCCTTACGCTGTAGCTAAGTTATATGCTTATTGGATCACGGTTAATTATCGAGAAGCTTATGGTATTTATGCTTGTAATGGAATTTTGTTTAATCATGAGTCTCCCATTCGTGGAGAGACTTTCGTGACACGTAAGATTACGCGAGGTTTAGCTAAAATTAAATTAGGTCTTCAGGACTGTTTGTATCTGGGTAATTTGGATGCTAAGCGTGATTGGGGCCATGCCAAAGATTACGTTGAAATGCAATGGTTGATGTTGCAGCAGGAGCAACCCGAAGACTATGTGATTGCCACTGGTGAGCAATATTCCGTGCGTGAATTTATCGATATGGCAGCGAAAGTGTTGGACATGCGAATAGAGTGGTATGGGACTGGTGTTAAAGAGAAAGGCTATTTAATTGAGAGTGGCAGGGAAGTATGTGTTATTGCTGTCGATGAGCGGCATTTTAGGCCAACAGAAGTAGAGTCTCTTTTAGGCGATGCAACTAAAGCAAAAGCAAAATTGGGGTGGGTACCACAAATTTCATTCAATCAGCTTGTCACAGAAATGGTGCAGGAAGATATGAAAAAAGTAGAGTGTACGTTAAAAGTTAAACAACATAGCCAGGCATGGTTGTAATTATTGAGACGGATATGAGTATAAAAGGCACTATTTTGTTAACAGGGGCTGGTGGGATGGTGGGGCGTAATCTTTTAGAGAGTTCAAAAGCCTTATTGTGGCAGTTTATTACACCTAGCCGTTCTGAGCTTGATTTAACACAGACAAGCCAAGTGTTTGACTTTGTGAAGAAAGTGAAGCCGGATTTGATCATTCATGCGGCTGGGTTAGTGGGGGGGATTCAGGCTAATATGAAGGCACCAGTTGATTTTTTGATTACTAATATGGATTTGGCTAAGAATGTGATTTTAGCTGCTCGGCAAGCCGATGTGCCTCGTTTGCTGAATTTAGGCAGTTCTTGTATGTATCCTAGAGCCGTGTCTAACCCTTTAAGTGAAGAGATGATTCTAACGGGGGCATTAGAGCCGACCAACGAGGGCTATGCCTTGGCCAAAATTGTTGCGGCAAGATTGTGTGAGTATATTTCACGAGAGAATCTTGGTCATCAGTATAAAACAGTGATTCCATGTAATTTATACGGTCGGTACGATAAGTTTGACCCTGAACGCTCGCATATGCTACCTGCCATTATTAATAAAATTCATCGTGCTAAAATTAACAAAGAAGAGAGCGTTGAAATTTGGGGGGATGGCAGTGCACGTCGTGAATTTTTATATGGTGGAGACTTAGCTGACGCTATTTTCTTTTTACTAGATCGTTTTGAGCAGTGTCCAACTTTGACCAATATTGGGCTTGGCACTGATTATACAGTAGATGAATATTATCAAACAACAGCTGAAGTGATTGGGTATGTTGGAGACTTTAATCATGATTTGAGTAAACCTGTTGGGATGCGGCAAAAATTGGTGTCGACTTCGACGCAAGAAAAAATGGGTTGGTCTCCTAGTACAAACTTGTTTGACGGTATTAAACTAACGTATGAATATTACTTGCAGGAATATTGTTCATGAAATATAAGTTTCCATTAGCGACTTCTAGTTGGAATGAAGATGAATATGCTGCTATTGCGCGTGTCGTAGAATCGGATAGATTTTCAATGGGCCAATATGTGCTTGAATTTGAAAAACAATATGCCCAATTTGTGGGGACTGAGTATTGTGTGATGGTTAATTCAGGTTCTTCTGCAAACCTATTAATGGTTGCTGCTTTGTTTTATAGTCAAAACCCTTTTTTTAAGCTCAAACGTGGTGATGAAATTATTGTCCCTGCAGTGTCATGGAGTACGACGTATTTCCCTTTATACCAATACGGCTTGAAGTTGCGTTTTGTTGATGTGGATATGCAAACTTTAAACTATGACTTGAATCAACTTGAGGCAGCTTTAACAGAGTCTACGCGGGCTATCATGGTGGTGAATTTATTGGGTAATCCTAATGATTTTGAATACATTAATCGCCTTATTTGTGAGCGTGATATTGTTCTGATCGAAGACAGCTGTGAATCCATGGGTGCAGAATTTCAGGATAAGAAGGCTGGGACTTTTGGCGTGATGGCCACTTTTAGTGCCTTTTATTCTCATCATATCTTCACCATGGAGGGAGGGATAATTACGACAGATGATGAAGAGCTTTATCATATTCTTTTATCCTTGAGAGCCCATGGTTGGACGAGAAATTTGCCTGATAAAAATTATGTTTGTGGAAAAAAAGATCCTGATCCTTTTAATGAGTCTTTTCGCTTTGTGTTGCCAGGTTACAATGTCAGGCCACTTGAAATGTCCGGAGCTGTTGGCATAGAACAATTGAAAAAATTGCCGAGTATTATTAAAGCACGTCAAGATAATGCAGCACTCATGATCAGTGCTTTGGCCGATCATCCAGATGTGATGTTGCAGACTGAAATTGGTCACAGCAGTTGGTTTGCGTTTTCGCTGGTCATTAGGCCAAACTCAACATTGACTCGTGATAAACTTTTGTCTCGTTTAAATGCAAAAGGGTTTGAGTGTCGACCTATTGTTTCAGGTAACTTTGCTAAGAATGATGTAGTAGAAAAATATTTTGATTATGAAGTTTTTGACACTTTAGAGAATGCTCAGTATATCGATCAAAACGGACTGATGATAGGTAATCATCACTATTGTATTGAGGATGCTGCAGAGGCTCTGAGCAGCGCTATTTGATATGCTAAAAGTAAGTGAATTTTTCAAGAGAAGTGATAGCAGTTATTGTATCAAAGATGAAACAATTGTGTCGATGCTAAAAGATCCTGCATCGCCTGTTGGCTTAGTCTGTCAGCTATTGCCTACAGGGGCTAAGGTGCTTGATGTGGGTGCTGGTAGTGGTGTTTTGGCCAGAGCTTTGCAGTTGAGTAGGAAAAAAGTCTACCTGGATGGCATTGAGCCTAATACTTATGCAGCTGATTTAGCTAGAAAATTTTATGATAACTTCTATGTAGGTTTTGCTGCGGACTGTATTGAGCAAACTTCTGCAGTGGACTACGATTATATTGTGTTATTGGATGTTGTTGAGCATACGGTTGATTCTGATGTTTTTTTGCGTGACTTATGTGATGCAGTGGGTGAGAGAGTTAAATTTATTATTTCTATGCCTAATGTTGCTTTTGGCGCCGTGAGATTATCTTTATTGCACGGGCATTTTCGATATGTAGATTCAGGATTGTTAGAAAAAACGCATCTAAGATTTTTTACCAAAGAAATGTGTTTGAGCTTGTTTCAGGCAGTAGGCCTTAAGGTAAAGACGATACATCAAATGCAACGCAGTTTTTATAGAACAGAAATAAAGCGCGTTGAACAGAGTCGAGCGTTACTACAAGTGTTGCGTTTGTCTTATAATAGAACAGCTCGTAGTTATCAGTATGTATTTGAGTTAGAATCAGTAGCCTCTAATGTGACTACTGTTGGCCCTTTGGAAGAGGAAGTTAACATGTTTGATCATGGAGTATCAGGCTTTGTTGTGTTGATGGACTGGTTATTGGGGCCTTTATATGACTATTTATCTACTCATGGCCTATTGAAAAGATTTTTTGATGGGCTTAAAGGCTTGCTGCTTGGGAGGGGCTAAATGCCGGGGTGTTCGAAGAGTAAGGTGACAATTTGTATTCCAACTTATGAGCAGCCTGAGAAGTTTCAAGTTTTGATCGATTCCATTCTCATGCAAAGCTATAAAAATTACGAGATTGTGGTTTCAGATGATTCTCGTAGCCAAGATATCAAAAAAATTGTTGGTGCTATACAGACTGAGTGTTCGTTACGTTACTATAAAAACAAAGTGCCTTTGGGTAGCCCTCAGAACTGGAATAATGCAATCAATTATGCCAAAGGTGATTATATAAAACTGATGCATCATGATGACAGTTTTGCTCACGCGCAGGCTCTTGCACGTTTTGTAGAGGTTTTAGATCATCATCCAGCTTGTAGTTTTGTATTCAGCTCCAGTTTTCATTGCGATGAAGCTGGTAGAGTGTATGCTTCACATGTGCCTAATCAACGTCAGTTGACAGCTTTATCTTTGAATCCTGAAAGTTTGTTTGTAGGTAATACAATTGGTGCACCGAGTGCAATCCTATTTCGTCGAGTTCATAGTATGGACTTTGATAAGCATATGAAGTGGTTGGTAGATATTGATTTTTATATACGCATGATAAAAAAATATGGCACGCCGATTTATACTCAAAGTGGCCTGGTTAAAATTACTGTAGGCACTCAACAGCAGATCACCAGCCAATGTCATTACAATCGAGAGCTTGATTTGCGAGAGCATATGTTGCTGTTTGGAAAAATAGCTGTCAACAATAACGATATGGGTGTTTGTAAAGTAAAGTGGTTGAAGTTATTTGAGCGTTACTGGATTAGAGAGTTAGCTGACATAATGAAGACTGACTTTTTTGATGAAAAAATGATGGTATATTTTTCAGATTTATTGAGAAAAAACAAATACAGGTTTATATACAGATGGCCTTTTTATTTATATCACTTTCTTAAAAGAAACCGTTATGAGCGGGTGAACAATCATGAGCAGGCACAGCAATTGTGAAAAGAAATATGAAAAAGATATGAAAAAGAGGGAAAAACCTTGAAAAAAGTGGCTTTACATGGCCTTGGGTTTGAAAATAGAATTTTCCAACCTCAAGTGCGTGATGGTGGTTGGCAACCTTGGGCTGTTTTGAAGGATTCGTTTCTGAAAAATCAATTGGAATTGGTTACAGCTGATGTGCTTGCTGATCAGCTTCCTGTTTGTGAAATACATGTCAATGTTCATAAGAAAACTACTCAAAATCCTGCGTATTTGATTGCCATTGAGCCTCCTCAAATATTAGATAAAAATTACGATGTGCATTATACCAAGCAATTTAAGGCCATATTTACTTGGCACGATGCTATGGTTGATGATAAAACTTATTTTAAATTTCAATATCCCAGTCCAATCTCTTTGATGCCAAGTGTTGTGGATGGTACTAACGCACGTAAAAATTTTTCTTGTATTATTTCTGGAAATAAATCAACAAAAAAAAAAGACAAAGATGAACTTTATACGGAAAGGGTTAAAACTATTCGGTGGTTTGAAAAAAACCACCCTGATGAATTTAAGCTCTATGGTGTTGGCTGGGATATTCCTCAAGTTCAACCTGGTTTGAGGGGCAAGTGTACAAAGCACATGCGAAAGTTTTTGGCGCGTTGTTTCAATTTGACTCCTTATCCAAGTTATAGAGGTACAGTTGAGCAAAAGAGCCAAGTATTGTGTAGTACGAAGTTTTGCTTTTGTTATGAGAATGTAAAAAACTTACCAGGATATATTACTGAAAAGATTTTTGACTGTTTTTTCTCTGGTTGTGTTCCTGTATATTGGGGAGCCAGTAATATTCATGATTATATTCCAGCTGAGTGTTTTGTTGATAGAAGAAACTATAATACATTAGATGAGCTGTATTGTGATTTGAAAAATATGTCTGACCAACAGTACAAAATGTACCAAACTAATATTGTGAACTTTTTGCAAAGTCCAAAGGCTTACCCTTTTAGCTCAGAGAGTTTTGCGCAGACATTGGTATCTAAAATTCTCGAAGAGGCTGTATAAAAGTTGATTATTATCCGTTTAATTGGTGGGTTAGGCAATCAAATGTTTCAATATGCGGCGGCACGTTGTTTGGCTGATCGTTTGGAACAGCCCTTATTGCTGGATATCAGAGCGTTTGATACTTACAAATTACATAACTTCGGTTTGGCCAAGTTGCAGATTAGAGCTCGAGTGGCTACTGAGCAAGAGTTGGTGCGTTATGCTCATTGGAAATTCAAGTTATTGACACGTTTACCAATGTTAGCTGATAAAAAGAAATGGTATTTTCAACCTGATTTTGGTTTTGATCAACAGTGGTATGCACTTGAAAGTGAACTTTACTTAAGTGGTTATTTTCAGTCAGAAAAGTTTTTTAAGGACAGTCGCAGTTGTTTGGTTAAAGATTTTTTGCCACTAAAAAACATGACAGAGGGAAATCAACGTTTGCTGGCTCAGATTGAAGCCTCGCAGAGCGTTTGTTTGCATGTACGCAGAGGTGATTATATTACCGATAAAAAGACATTGTCGATACATGGTGTGTGTAGTCAGTTGTATTATCAAAAGGCGATTGATTACTTTAAACAGAGATTGCGTTTGCCTACATTTTTTATTTTTTCAAATGATATAACATGGGTTAGAGAAAATCTAAATTTAGGTAAAGATATTGTAGTAGTAGAAGGGAATCAAGCACATCCTGAATACGATCTTGTATTAATGAGTCGATGTAAGCATCATATTATTGCCAACAGCTCTTTCAGTTGGTGGGGTGCTTGGTTGTCTGAGCACCCTGAACAAGCAGTCGTGTGGCCTTGTCCTTGGGTTGAATCAGCACAAATTAAGACGCAAGATTTAATTCCTGATCATTGGCTTGCTATGGATAAAAATGCATAATGAAAGCACCCGCTGTTTCAGTTATCCTACCTGTTTATAATAGTGAAAAGTATATTGGTGAGGCAATTAAGTCCGTATTGGCGCAATCTTTTAAAGATTTCGAATTGATAGTTATCAATGACGGTTCCAGTGATCGCTCATGCAGTATTATAGAATCTTTTCGTAAGACAGATCGACGAATTGATGTAATCAGTCGTGAAAATCGTGGTTTAATTTATTCTCTTAACGAAGGCATTGAGCGAGCGCAGGGGCAATGGGTGATGCGTATGGACGCTGATGATATCTGTACACCTGAAAGGATGTCGCAGCAATTGGCATGGTTGAACTCGACTGGGGCTGACGTTTCTGGGGCTTGGATACGGACATTTGGTCATACTGTGCCACGGCTTAGGCGGTTTTATCGGACTGAAGCGGCTATAAAATTACAGTTGTTGTTTAATTCTTGTTTTGCGCATCCTACCGTGATGGGGCGTCGTACTTTGTTTGGTCGCTTTCAATATAAGAGTACAGAAAAGCATGTGGAAGACTATGGTTTATGGACTCGTATGGCCAGTGCTGGGATTCAGTTAACTAACTATCCAGGCGTTGTTCTTTACTACCGTATTCACCGAGCTCAGGTTACTGTCTCCCAAAGAATGCAACAAGCACCGTTGCGTTCGCAAATAGCGCGTTGCTATGCAAAACAATGCTTTGCCGACAGTAGCATTGAGCGTGTGCATGCTGATTTGATGGATAGAGAAACAATCTTTTCTCGAGAAAGAAACCTCCATGTGATGACAGCCCTGAAGGCATTGATAGAGCAGTACGGTGATCCTGAGGGTGTGGTGTCTAGTAATGCGTTTATTTATTTAGCTCGTCATGCAGAGTTGGGCTTAAAAAATATGAGAAGTTGTTTTTCTGATTTTTCGTTGACCACCAATCGCCAGTTGATATTATTGTTATTGGCGAGTTTGAAAGCTCATCAAAACTCTTTTCTTTATAATTTTCTGTATAAGTTGAACTAGGTTGATTGATGGGCGCTACTGATAAAAAAATACATGTTATGCATGTGGTGGGAGATCCAGTGGGTGGTTTGCGTCTGCATATACATACTCTATTGCGTGGTCTTGATCCAACATTCTATCGGCTCAGCTATGCGTATTCTGAGCAAGCAGTGGATAAAAAGTTTGAACAAGATTTGCCTGAACTTAAAGCGTTTTTAGAAGTTGAATTACCTCTGCAAGTACCTAAGAAGCCACATTTTTTAGATATAATCAACCTGGTTAAATTATATCGTATTGTCAAGCAGCATAAAGTGGATATTATTCATGGTCATGGTGCTAAGGGAGGGGCGTATGCCCGTGTTATTGCTAGTGCTTCATGTGCAAAAGCAGTTTATACGCCACATGGTGGGGTGGTGCATGATATGTTTTCACGTTTTGAAAGTATGGTTTATAAAATGATCGAGCGCATTTTAAAAGGATGTACAGCTTATTATATTTTTGAGTCGGTTTATACAAAAAAGTCGTTTATGAGTAAATTTGGGGAGATTCATAAGAATTGGAAGGTTATTTATAACGGCATTGACTTGCCTGATGAAAAAGCCATAGAATTATTGCCTTCGGTTGTGTTGCAAGATCATGGGAATCGAGAAGTCAAGCGTTTTGGCACATTTGCTATGTTAAGAGAACAAAAAGGTCAATATTGTTCAATACAAGCGATTAAAAAACTTAACGGTCGAGGGTATAAAATTTCTTTACATTTGTTTGGAGATGGGCCTGATCGAAAGAAATTAGAGTGTTTGGTTAGACAGCTTAACCTTGAAAAATCTGTATTTTTTTATGGAGATGTGGATCAAGTTGCACCTTATATGTGTGCTATGGATGCTGTTTTAATTCCTTCTTTATTTGAGTCTTTTGGTTACGTTGCGTTGGAAGCATTGGCATTAGGTTGTCCGATTCTTGCCAGTTCAGTGGGCGGCTTGACTGAGATTTTAACTGTAACGCATGGTGGTTTGTTTAAAGCAGGAGATGTTGCTTCCATGAGTGTGGTGATGGAAAAATTTTTATCTGGGCTGGATGATCGGTCAGAATTTATTTTAGATCAGACACAAGCGCGTCATTTTTCTGCTTCTTTGATGGTTGAGGGTATTCAAGCTATTTATCAATCGTTGATGGTATAAAGTTTCTTTTGGTGAAATGCCTTAATGTGGAAACAACACCACTCCCGTATAAAAAGGTAACCAACCTTCCAAGTGTAATTTCAAACGGGCTTGTTTACCATTTAAGTCATGACGTGGTAAAACTTCTCTAAAATTAAAAACTCCTTGACGCCTCTCAATCAACACCTCTACACGCCCCTCTCTACGCACTTTTGCCTTAGGTAATTCTAAGTGATAAGCTAATGTAGCTAAAATTTTATCGAAAGATAATTCACTGTTTAATTGAACTTGCCCTTTAACTTGTAAATAAGGTGTAAATGTTTCTTCTAGCACAACATAATCAACTGAAACAATCTCTAATTCAATAGGCTTTACCTCAGATGCTTGACGGTACGCTTCTAGCTCAGCATTGCTCCTTTCAATTAGCTCCTTAAGACTAGTATGCTCATTTTCTAGCGAGACAATTTGCTTCTGAAAATTTTCTAACGTAGCTGATAGTGCATTTAACTGCTTTGACTGACCAAGCTCAAAAGAGCAAGCATATAAATTACAAAGCATTAAACATACAAGAAGGTAATAAGGCTTTGCAAATAAATAAACTACCGAATTCTGAAGTCGATCTAGCTCGCTTTGCTGCGTTCCTTGTCGGTTAAATATCGACATATTCGCCCTCCTCGTGCCTTGCAAATCGAGCATCTCAACTCCACAATTCGGTAGTTTATTTACTTGCAAGGCCTAAGTTGTCAAAGTTGGCACTGTCATACGTTTGAGTAAAGACTTTTTCGAGCCAGCACTTTTTTAATATAATTGCGTGTTTCCATTGAAGGCAAATACTCTAACAATTTTGCTAATACTTGATTGGCTGAGAGCTTATTGATCTTCCCTATAGCCATACTCATTTTAGGTTCAGAACCAAAAGCTTTTGCGACATTGGTTGCACCAGTATTATACGCAGCTATAGTGCAATATAAGCGACTTTTAGGATTCTCAATTTTTTTTAAATAGTGATAATATAAAACATTTAAGTAAGCAGCACCTACTTCAATATTTTTCGTAGGATTATACAAGTAAGTCGGTGAAAGCAGTTTTGATTCTTGATATAAATACTTCGTTGCATCCAGGCCTGCCGTTCTTGGAACAATTTGCATTAGACCATAAGCTGGAATAGGTGAGCGCGCTAATGGATTAAAATGGCTCTCTGTATGAATAATGGCATATACCAAATCTGTTGGTACCTTCATCAACTGTGCATGCTTGACAATATCAGGCCGGTATTCTCTCGCCTTTTTTTTCAAGCGATTCGAAGGCAATGGAATGGTATAGGTTAAACGCTGAGTCAAATCTAACGGAATCGTTACTGTCTTTGTAGCTAAGTTTTTATCATAAGCAAGCTGCGCTTTACCCATCAATTTCTTGGTTAGTTTCTTAATCTCAGCGGATTTGGGCTGTTTGCTGGAAAATAACTCAGAAAACACCAGCACATCTGGTATTTGCTCAAACAACTGGGTACCTAATTGATCCGATACAAACGCCAGTGTAGGCTCTTGTAGAACCGCCTCTCTTAAATTCGTTTCTAGCAAAGATCGCAAATGCCGCTCTACCTCAAGATTAGTATTCTTAAAATCAACTGATTGCCCTGACATCACAGCAGTCACAGAAATATCCACGATGTTCTTTTCAAAGTGTGTACGCTTCCTCACTTGCCAATCTTGCGAGTAGGATACCCATTGCATGCGATTAGTCAATTGTACATCGGACCAATGTTGGCTTATTTGTTTTTTATAACGACGTAATACGTCTGCCTCTGCTTGTTCTAGTGATTTAAAAGACTCAAGCGATAATACTGGTATTCGATCTTGGTTTTTTTTAAAATCATTGCTTAAACCACTGGCCGCCTGCTCAGCACTCTGGGAAGTCTCATCATTGATGACCCAAGAAACAGCTGATTGTGGATGGCTCACAGAAGTAAATAGCATAAAAACTAAAAATACTTTAATTTTTAAGGACATATCAAGTTTGTATCCACTGATTTCGTTTAAATCCTTATCTTCAACTCAGTATAGCTGAGAGCCATGAGTTTAGTGCCTAATGAAAGCTTCATATCCAAACATCATATTCAAAAAATATAACCTCTATCTTTTATACCTAAGCGTGCTTTGAACTTGGATTCAAATACCATATATCTATCGTTAATTGACATAAGAAAAATTTTCCTATAGACATTATCTGGAGGCAATATAGACCTGACTCCATGCCAAGATCGATGTGTTCTTTCAAACATAAAAGCACGATTACCCGTACATTTCGACTCCATCACCGTATCAAACTCTTCAAAGCTAGGAGCTGATCTAGGGGATAACTTACCGTGATCATCTAACACTAAGGTTTGTCCGCCCCAAGTTTGATCCCACTCATCCTCTGTATTAAAATAAAAAATGGTAGATCCAATTTTATAACAAGAGTCACAATGTGGAGAAACAGAGCCAGCTTGAGCTGTTTGATGCCAATAAAACCCTAAACTGAGTCGATAAGGACTAACGCCAAACATACGGGCTAAGTAGCGCTTATGTGCTTTACCTTGCAATTCACGAATAAACGCTTGCCAAGGCTTAGACAAAACATTCGACTGTCGTTTTTTAATGACATTAAATTCCAAGATATAACGATCATGAGGTTGCTGACCATAGAGCCTATCTTCATTAAAAGAAGCTCTATAATGTTTAATTTCTGGAAAACTCTCCCGCAACAATTGATACGCCCCCGGCTTAATGGGGCACTGTATATCAAGATGAGGATAAGGTTCAGTTTGCTGGAAAATTTGCTCATCTATTTTTTCTAAAACATCGTATTCTAAAAAGCTCATGGTATACAATCAACCTTAAATTGTTACAACAAGAACCGCTGTAACCTTTATCTAAAAGAATATAAAAACACCTCAAAAGCACAGTCTTACATCAAGATTATGAAACTTTCAATACTTCTTAAATCATCTTACCTCAAAAAAACATTGATCTGTTAATTAGAGTAAAACTCGTCTTGGGTCAAACTAAAACTAGCCAGACATGTGCCTCTCCAAAAAAACTACTTCACTAGAACTGAATGAGTTTCAGCCAGGTTTTATGAGGCCACCCACCAGCCAGTCTTAAGTATATATAATCGCTGACACAAAATTAAACTTTGACTAATTTTTAAGTAAAAATTTAAGCTAAAATGCCCCATTTTGATTGATTATTGATCCGTTTTTTGTGATTTCACCCTAGTCACTTACATCAATTAGCTCTTAATATTCATAGCCTCAAAAATTTGTAATGCGTGCATAATATCAATATGCTTCTTTTGTTTTATTTCATTACTTAAAAACTGTCCTCCCTCTACCTCTAGATCACGAAACAAAAGTGACCAAAAAGTTTTGATCATTTTGATATGTCAGTGGACAACATTCAAATCACGATTTATGCTTCCCAGTACGCCGAAACTAATCATTTATTGAGAAAATTAGTGAACAATATTAAACAATATATTCAAGAAATTTTATTTTTATTAGGGCCCGAACGTAGGAAGCTTCCTGGTTTATTAGCCATGTTTACCGCCTTGTCTGTACTCGACTTAGCAGGAGTAGGCCTTATTGGTCCTTATGTTTCATTGGTTATCAATCCAAACTCAGAGCTCAGCTTAAAATTTATAGATATTTTTGCAAAATATAATATCCCTCTCAACAATACAACACAGCTCATCTATGCTTTAGGTGGTATACTCTTATGTATATTTCTTATTAAAACAATAGCAGCCATCACGATAAATTTTAGTATTTTAAATTTTAGCTATTGCCAAGCGGCCAAACTCAGGGCTCGCTTAATGACGCTTTATCAAAACATGCCTTACTCTCAATATACGAATCGCAATAGCTCAGAATATATTTATGCAATGCAAACACATATTGATAACTTCATAGAGTGCACATTACACGCTTTTCTTAGAATTATATGCGAAATCATCATTATTTTAGTCATTTTTAGTTTTCTAGCTTGGACCAATGGTACAGCATTGTTATTACTTATGGGACTACTGCTTTCTGCTATTTTTTTCTACGATAAAATTTTCAGGATACGTTTAAGAAAAAGCTCTCAAATAGCCAATCAATACATGACTAAAGTTATTCAAGCTATTCAAGAAGGTATAGAAGGCTTAAAAGAAATACGAGTTTTAGGAAAAGAAAAACATTTTCAGAAAACCGTCACAAAAAATTCTGAAAAATTTGCTTATTATGTTTCGCGTAATAAAACCATTATTACTTCTACAAGAAATATACTAGAATTATTGCTTATTGCTTTCGTTGTCATAATGATATTTAGCATACTACAGACAGAAAAAAATCTACAAACAGTCATTCCAATGCTAGGAGTCTTTGGCTTTGCGGCTATTAGACTCATTCCAAGTGCCAATATGGTCATGTCTGGCTTAACTAAACTCAGAAGTGGTCGCCATGCTACTCAAACTTTATACAATGACTGTATCAATTTAACTAAAATCAATCATGATAAAGGAAAAATAATATCTAATTCAACTGTCAGTGGCAAAAATCCAATTGAGGAATTTCATCAAATTATTCTAAAAAATATCCAATTTTCTTATCCCGCTTCAAATACAACAATACTAGAAAATATAAATTTAGAAATAAAACAAGGTCTATCTATGGGCATCATAGGAACATCAGGAGCTGGAAAATCTACACTTGTAGATCTGATTTTGGGTCTATTAAAACCAAAAACAGGATCTATATTATTTAACAATACTCCTTTGCAAGATAAACTAGATGCATGGAGATCAAATGTAATTTATCTCCCTCAAAAAGTCTTTCTCACCGATGATACCTTACGAAGAAATATTGCTCTAGGAGAAGATGATGATCTAATAGATGAACAAAACATTCATCAAGCCATTAAGCAAGCACAATTGCTTGATTTAGTCAAAGACTTACAAGCAGGGTTAGATACAATAATTGGAGAAAATGGAATTCGTTTATCAGGCGGTCAAAGACAACGTGTTGCTTTGGCTAGGGCATTTTATTATAAACGAAATGTTTTGATACTAGATGAAGCTACAAGTGCTTTAGATAATCAAACTGAGCAAGAAATTGTTCAACAAATCTGGAAACTTAAATCTAAAAAAACCTTGATCATAATTGCCCATCGTTTAAGTACAGTTCAACATTGCGACATAATATACAAACTAAACAAAGGAAAAATTGTAGAAAAATTTTCACCACATTCTGCAGCTTTCAAAAAATTAAAAATGGAAGCTGTAAAATGATTATAGGCAGGAAAACAGCCATGAGCGATGCGATTTTCGTCACCTTAGGTGATGAAAATCGCATTTTCACGGTAAATATATCCATAGGAAAACCATATGACTCTAAAATACCTGAACCCAGTAAAGTACACCCAACGCTTACGTAGGTGGCAAGCAGAACGAGAATACTCTATAAAAGACATAGCTTTACAAGAGAAAACAAAATTCCAATCTCTAGGCTTTGATTATGATAAAGCTGAACAAACGCTCATAAAAGCTTTGTTAGAGAAACAAGAAGTCAGTGCTGATCAGGAGAGCATGAGATCAATTCACTGGCAATTATTTGCAGCTTTAGCAGAACAAGAATCAATAAAAAATGTATTAGAAATTGGAACCTATGATGGTGAAACAGCACGTATCATGACCCGCCTCTTTCCACAAGCAAAAATTTATACAATTGACTTACCTAGTGATGATCCCGTTTTTACAAAAACTTATACACGTAATGAAGAAAATAGAAAACAAGAATTTATAAAGAAGAGAAAAAGCAACTTGAATCATGAAAGGATTTTTTACAAAGAAATAAACAGCTTTTTCCTTCCAGAAGCCTTCAAATTTAAATTCGATCTAATCTGGATAGATGGCGGCCACTTATATCCGGAAGTTGCTTGGGATTTATGCAATGCCTATCATGCATGTCAGAGTGGAGGCTGGCTAATGATTGATGATATTTTAATTGACTCCAATGCCATAAAAAACGAATATTCAGGACCTGATGGATTTATTGCTATGGAATATATGGCTGAAAGATTAGGAACTACAGCAAGCTACTTTTTAAAACGCAACAAACCAAAATATTCGGCTCTCTCAGAAGAGCGTAAGTATGTTGGTGTTTTACAAAAAAAATGAAGGGGTGTATAATTGTCATCGCAAACTCAAATTAAAAAACTAGTAAGCAAATGTAAAGCACAGCTTTACAAAACTTATTCTTGGGGCCGTACACTTTATAACCCGCAAGTCACATTTGAAAATTTTAAAAAACTGAGATCAACTTATGACACAGAAGAAGCAAATCAAAGTATTTTGTTGTTTGGAGATTCAGTTACAATACGGATCTCAGAAAATGACACAAACCAACACAACTTAGGGGATATGATCAATCAAGGCTTGAAACATCATACTACAACTTGTATGTGTGCTGGATCTGCCTATCACGCTCAACTCTACGAATATTTCGTTCGCGCACTCAGTCGAATGCAAAATAAACCTAAACTGATAATATGCCCTATAAACATTCGATCCTTTTCCCCTCAATGGGACCTTGAGCCAAGATATCAATTTAAAGAAGAACTACAAATTCTTAAAAACTTTTCCAACACTGAAAATTATATACCAGTAAAAATAAAATCTTACCCTAAAGTCAGCTTTAAAGAAAAAAAAATATTTTCTGAATATCAAACAAGATACCCTGGTATTGGAAAAATCAAACTAAAAAGATTTTTAAAAATAATACATAGTACCCCAACAACCACAGAAGAAAAAATAACACGTAAACGTGAGATATTTCGATTTCATTATATGCACAAGCTGGCTACAAATCACAAAAAATTAAAGTGTTTAGAAAAAATGATCGCTATTGGAAACCAATGGAATCAGCAATGGTTATTTTATACAACCCCGGTAAATAAAGATGCTGGAACTTGGTTTTTAGGTAACGAATTTAATAAAATTTTAGATAATAATATTAAAACAGTTCTTAATCTTTTAAATAATACTAACTTAAAGCAGCATCAAAACACAATATTAGATCTAAGCCAAGCATGCAATTCCTCTATGTTCTTTAATCATCACGATGCCTCAGAGCATTTAAACGAATTCGGAAGACAACATATTGCAGAGCAACTAATAAATGCTGCTATTTTTTTATTAAATACTTCTAATCTAGATTTTGAGTCAATTTTACCTACTACATGCAAAAAATCAACTACTACCAGCTAGAATCCGATAATGTTGTATCCTCTTAGGAATGGTCACGAAATAACTTTAACATTTGGAGCGGATGTTTGTCTGAGCGAAGCGAGTTCAGCAGCGGAAAATGTTAAAGTTATTTCGTGACCATTCCTAAGACGAA
>JANQJO010000112.1 GCA_028281605.1 Pseudomonadales bacterium | reverse complement strand
ATGGGCGCATAGTTATTCTATGTAACCATTTTCATCAACGCAGATAGCGAGAAATAGGACAAGTATAAACAGGAATTTATTTCGTGCTCGTTCCTTAGTATGCATAGCCCCTGTGTTTGGGGTTAGAGGCTATGTCTAAGTGAGTATGGGTATAATTAAAATGAATGTAAGGAGAGTCAGTAGCGGTGGATAGTTCAATTGTAAGAGATCTGCAAGAAGTTGAATGGTCTACATTGCCGTATGGCCCACTTGAGCGAACTTTGTTGAAATTACCTGTTGGTACGTTGGACTCTGCTGCTTTGGTATGTAAACATTTCTTACACTGTATAAAAGAAGCATCTGAAAAAAAAAGTCCGCGGATCGTGTGGGGAGGAGAGCAATCTGAGACACTTAGAAGTATAAGTGACTTGAGAAAAGGGCTTGTAGAGTATTTTTCTCAATTTATTTATGTTGAAGAAAAGTGGGACGATGTCCAGAAGAGGGAGGTCAAGCAATGTGTAGGTAAACCAGCTGATACCAGCAGGGTGGTGACAAGGCATGCTACCCAGTTAGTACAATTGGAGGGTGTTGGTGATGGTAGCTTCCGTATTGATTTTGGTCTTTGTACTGTTCCAATCATTATTGACGCTAAAAAAAAATGCTCTGGGTCTATAGCTGTACAGCTACAAGGCTATGAATGCTTTAAAAAACTTTTTATTGATATGCTCCAGTTAAAAAAAAGAGTAGGGCGTTTGGGTGAACCGTGTACGATAGCTTTTTTGCAGGTATTTACCAATGAAAGGGATTCGTTTAGTCCTCAAAAATCTCTTTCAGGTCAGTTGTCTGATCTCTGCTGTATGTTTGTGAATAAGGGAGGTCTTTTGGATGTTCAGCGTTATATGTTTGAAAGAGCTATAGGAGGAATAGGAACTCCATTTGCACAAGATATGGGGCTGTTTGAGCGTATGCAAGACAAGCTGGACTACTGTCAACCGAAAGGGATTTTATCAGATAAAACAATTGCTGCTTTAAAAGCCGATGTGTGCAATGTAAGATCTAACGAAATACAGTATAGTGGCGTTTATTTATTCCCCTTTGTAGTGATCAATTCTTTGCATAAAGTAAATCCAAACTCGTTATGTGCTGATTTACTTGAGCGTGAACTTGAGGGGCGTACAGGTTTTTCATTGATTAAACAGCAAAGTGGGTTTAGAGAGGTCTATCCTCCTTATTCCATTGAATATGCTTTGACTATTTATCCTCTTTCTCGTCTTACACCTGAATGTGGAAAGTGTGACTCTTTATTGGTTGATGAAAAAAGAATTGATGATCCTTATAGAGGGCCCATGTTAGTGGGTACGAGGATAACCTGTGAACAAAGAGAGTTAGGTCTTTTTGTGCCTGTTTTATTAAATGATTTGCAAAGATTATTAGAAAAACCAGAGGGGGTGTTTTCAAGCGCTTACCTGGCTAGCAGCCAGTCTTTTAAAGATAGCTTATCTCTCATGGCTGAATTATTGGAACATCGTCCTGTGTATTATGGTAAGTATGGCGTAAGTTTATTAATGATCGGCGCCCGTATGAAGAAGGAAGTTGATGATCATGGTAAAAGTAAAAATGTAGTGGAGTCTGTTAACTTTTTTGGTGAAATAGACAAGCTTTTTAAAGATGAAATATTGCCGGAGGCTTTTGAGTGGTACTATTGTAATGCCAAAGTTGTTGAAGCCATAGAGACTTTTTTTAAACGAGGACACGAATTACCTGAATTGAAAGAAAAGGTTGTGAGTGTGCTGTCTGATCATAAAGATTATTTGTTGGGAGAGGCTTGTTGCTATAAGCAAAAAGACCTAATTGAAGATCTCTATTTTAGAGATGATGTTGACTTAGAAGAAGATCTTTAATCATCAGCTGTATACGCAAGGTGATTTTTTTGAATCTTTTGTGGCTTTGATTGCAAATGTGCACTAGTAATCGACTATCTGCTTTATTGATTACAAATATGTTACGGGGTGTTTATAAATTTCATATTGATACTGAGTTTCTGATGAGTGCTTTATTGTGAAAATTATATCGCTTACGACTGTTTTACTGTGAAAATGCAATTTTCATCATCTAGGGTGACGAAAATTGCATCGTTCATGGCTGTTTTCGTTGGATATGAGTTAAAAAAATCATAATTAAAGTCTATCTTTATATTAATTGTTTTATAACACAGCTGTACTTCAATAAAAATTGTTATTCATTTAATGTAGATTGACATTATGGCAAAATATAAACGATCTGAAGTGCCTGATCATTTAGTTGGGTTGATCCCTTTTATGAGGGATATAGAACAGTACTGTGAAGAGTTGACGGCGTTGGGACGTCAGTGGGATTTGTTGACCATGCTGAGCCAAATGAGTGGCTCTAACATTGATATCACTGAAACTCGTTCAGGGTTTGAATCCTTGACTTCGAACTTAATCAGTCAATTGGCCGAAGAAACCTTAAAAAAAACTATCCAGCAAATGACCCTAAAAGCTCAAGTGACTATTGATATTTTGATTCGGAACCTGTTTGAACGGACGGCTGATATTGGTTTTTTGGCTACGGATGATGATATACGAGTATTTTTACAAGAACGGACAGGGCATCAGGGGGTGATCGCTCGATTTCGAGAGTATATTGCTAAGTATTCCGTATACTCTAATATTATTTTGCTGGATACTAAGGGTCAGGTCTTATTACAATTAGATGACCAACATCAAGTACAAACAACGCGGGACCCATTGTTACGAGAAGCTTTACAGACTTCAGAAGACTATGTTGAAATCTTCAGGTACTGTGATCTCTTGCCTCATCAAAAGCAATCTCTTATTTATGCTTTTCGTGTAACTGAAAACAATGATGCTAACTCTCCTGCTTTAGGTGTCCTAGCCTTATGTTTTCAATTTGAAAACGAAATGTCAAAAATATTTGAGGGCTTGTACAGTGATGACTGGTCTGTATTGATGTTGCTTGATGAACAAGGGACTGTGATTGCGAGCAGTGATGTTAATCATATTGCTGTGGGGGTGACATTGCCAATTATTACGGCAGATTCCTTTAAAGTAATTAAGTTTGCTGGACGCGCTTATTTAGCTAAAACTTGTAAAACTAAGGGTTACCAAGGCTTTTTTGGTTTGGGCTGGTACGGGCATGTTATGATCCCGTTGGATTATGCTTTTTCTGAAACTGTAGAGTCGAAACGTTCAATAGAAGCTGATATTATTAGTGCTGTACAAAAAGATCAGTATTTGTTTTCTCGAGAGCTCAGAGCAATTCCGCAGCATGCTGAGAGGATTCAGAGGGAGTTGGATCGTTGTGTCTGGAATGGTAATATATCACAAGAATCTCAGGAAAATTCAAAAGGCATTAGTCAGTCTTTCTCAAAAGTTTTGCTTGGAGAAGTTAGTAAAACAGGTCTGCATACTAAAAATATTTTTGAGCAGTCAATAGAAAATTTGCAGCAGACAGTGGTGTCTTCAAAGTTAAATGATGTTGAATTTTTTGCTTCATTGGCCATCGATATTATGGATCGCAATCTTTATGAGCGTGCTAATGATTGTAGATGGTGGGCTTTAACAACAGCGTTTCGTAGATTGTTGTTGGAATCCAGCTCTGATGTAGCCGTAACTGAAATTACCCATATTTTACAGTATATCAATAGCTTGTACACGGTCTATACAAATTTGTTTGTTTATGATGCGCAAGGTATCGTGTTGGCTGTCTCTAACCCGGATTGTCAAAATTTAATTGGTCAACGCTTGAAACAAGATTGGGTGAGGAATACGCTACACCTTAAAAATTCGCAGCATTATTGCGTTTCCTCTTTTGAAAAAACTGATTTGTACGGTCAGCGGCACACTTATGTCTATAATGCTTCTATTACCAATCTTATTAAAACTCATGAAATCTTGGGTGGCATTGGTATTGTCTTTGATAGTACGCCTCAGTTTAAAGAAATGCTGATGGATGCTTTGCCGCGTGATACCCAGGGCAATCGGGTTTCTGGCAGTTTTGGTGTGTTTACAGATCGTAAGCGCTGCATTATATCAATTACGGATACCGATCAAAATCTTTGTAGTGGTGCTACTTTTGATTTGGCTGAAAAACATTTTGCTTTGCCTAGAGGGCAGAGAGCTTCGGAAATTGTTGCTTATAATCAGCATTATTATGCGGTTGGCATTTGTGCCAGTAGCGGTTACCGTGAATATAAAAGCTCACGTGACTGTTATGAAAATGATGTGCTCGGTTTTATTTTTGTACCTCTGGGTGAGGTTCAGAAAACTTTGAATCGCCAGCTTAAACAACCTATTTTAAACCTTAGCTTAGGTCATATGCATCATGAACGAGAGAAAAATTTGGTAGAGGTTGCTACGTTTTATGTGGGCGATCAATGGTATGGAGTGCAAGCTTCTTATGTGATTGAATCAAGTACTATTGAGGGTATTTCTAAAGTACCCTGCACGCGTTCTGCGTTGTTTGGTACTAAGATGTTTCGGGAAAAAGCGTTACCTATTTTTAATTTGCATTTACTCAATGCGCAAGTTTTTGATGAAAGTAATCAAAATGCTCAAATTATTGTGATTGATACCGATTATGGCTACATTGGATGTAGAGTGGATCGGTTGGGCTGTATACCAGAGCTGTTGGAAAGTGATGTTCATCAATGTGCGGACTCTATTGCAGATAAACCAAAGTATATTTTAAGTATTGTTTGTCCAGAGGTTGAAGGACAAGAAAATGGTATGTTGGTCGTATTAGACCCCAATGAACTTTATAAACGTTTGACGCTTAAAGTGAAAGCCGCTTCGTGATAATGTTTAATGATTTAATTGACATAGCTGATCAAATGTTATTTTAGGTAAAAAGCTCAGGAAGAAATAGTATTAAAATCATCCAATGTTAAGTACAATAAGCTTGCTGTAAGTTCTGTGCATATCCCTTTAATTGTTGTCTTGGCTTCTGTCTGTAGTTTATGTAGGATTGGGTTGGTTGTGTTGTATACTGGAATTGCTTGAGAGCAGCCTTATATCAAGTTTGGGTTTTTATTGTTGAATAGGCCAAATTTGCTTCGTGAATGTATGATAAAATAGTTTACCTGTTCATTTTTTCTATCATAAGGGTGATTCCTTTGCGTTTTCACGTTAAAATGCTCTGCCTTTTAGGAATGTGCACGAAATAATTTTAACATTTAGAGCGGATGCATGTTTGAGCAAAGCGAGTTCGGTAGCGACAAATATTAAAGTTATTTCGTGTACATTCTTTAGGTTAATGTGAGTTTAGAGTAGCTCTGCTCTAATAAAGAGCGTTTATTCCCTGTCATGTTTGTTAAATAATTAGAGAGCGCTGGTTGCATGACTTAACCCAGCTTTTGGTTGTGTTATTTTTGTTCTCTTGTTGAATTGTAGGTGATCTAGGAGTTAAGGGTTTGCTTTTGGCTCTTGTAAAGCTGGTGTTGCAAATTTAAACTGTAAACTATTTTTTGTAGACATTGAGTTTTATGTCAAAGGAGTATCGGTGGCACACGTTAGAATTTTCAAACACTATTTTCATATGCCTTATTTGTTGTTGGGGTTGATAGAAGGGGTAGTGTTTGCAGTGTCTGTGTATGTGGGTGCAGGCATTCGTTTTTATGCAAATTTATCCGAGCTTGACGAAGTCGGGCCACTTTGGACGCGGGCTGTTATTTTTAGTGCGGTCATGTTGATTAGTATGACGGCAATGGGGGTCTATCAAGCGCGCTTTCAGGAAGGCATTTCTGGAGTGATGTTACGTACTGCTATAAGTTACTTTTTTGGTTCAGCAGCGTTGTCGATGATATTTTATATGTTTCCTGATTTGTTTATTGGTCGGGGTGTTTTGATTATTGCCGCTTTGGTTTCCTTTTTTAGCATTGTTTTGTTAAGAATGTTGTTTGATCATTTTGTTTCTGAGGATTTACTAAAAAAGCGGGTATTGGTGCTAGGTACAGGTTATCTTGCTCATAATATTGAGAGTAGGGTTAAAAGTAATACTGATGTGCGTGGTTTTATTTTGTCTGGTTTTATTCCAACATCAAGTGAAGCAATTAAAGTCGACAGCCGTTATGTTTTAAAGAAAAATAAATCATTGCTCGACCTGGTTGAGCAAAACGAAGTGGATGAAATTGTGATAGCCGTTGATGATCGTAGGGAAGATTTTCCTCTTGATGAGTTATTAGATTGTAAGCTTTCAGGGGTTAATGTGATTGATATGATCAACTTTTTTGAGAGAGAAGCTTGTAAGATAGAGGTAAGTTTTTTACATCCCAGTTGGTTAGTGTTTTCAGATGGTTTCGTACAAAGTAGCATACGTGATTTTTTTGAAAGAGGGTTTGATGTGCTTGCCAGTTTGTTGTTGCTTTTGGTGACTTGGCCAATTATGGCTTTTACAGCGTTGGCTATTTTATTTGAAGATGGTTTGCAGGCGAGTATCTTATACAGGCAAAGAAGGGTTGGCCTTGAGGGTCAATTGTTTTATGTGTATAAGTTTAGAAGTATGCGGGAAAATGCTGAGCAAGGTAAGGCTCAATGGGCGCAAGCAAATGATAATCGTGTCACTCGTGTTGGCAAGTTCATTCGTAAGTATCGAGTGGATGAGTTGCCTCAAATATTGAATGTGTTACGTGGTGATATGGGGTTTGTTGGGCCTCGCCCAGAAAGACCAGAATTTGTTGATAACTTGAATGAAAAAGTCCCTTTTTATAAGGAAAGACATAGAGTTAAACCAGGTATTACCGGCTGGGCGCAGTTGTGTTACCCTTATGGTGCTTCTGAAGAGGATGCCGAAATAAAACTCAAATACGATTTATATTATGTTAAAAATCGAAGTTTAATGTTGGATTTTTTGATTTTAATACAAACGGTTGAGGTAATTTTATTTGGTAAAGGGGCTCGCTGAAAGGTCGGAATTGCGTGACGTTCCTTAATTGCTGATTAGGCTGGCTTTGAGTGGGTTTGAATGGTTCGAGTGCCAGTTGATCACTTTGCCTTGATGAAAGATTACCTTTGATTTGCCATAATACCATACATTGCCTGTGGCGTTTGTGGGTGCACCTTGAACCTCAACCACTGTGCGCATAGAATCACCATAAGTAAACTGCATCGTGGGTTGCTTGTTAGAGTGTGTTTGCTTTGAAGGTGTTTCGTTTGTGGTACTGCTGGGCGATGTTATTGTTGTTTCAGTGTTTGTTTGAAGCTCAAGAGCATCGTTTGTTAAGTGGACACTTTGCTTGCTGATGTGTAAAGTGAAATAGACACTTAGACCAATGAAACTGATGGGCAACCAAATCTTTTGTAAGGAGCTGTGCAACGGTTGTTTTGATGGGCTGGTTGGTGGTTTTTGATGCTTATGGTCGCTGTTAATCAGAGTGGTTCGAGTTCTGGTTGCGGTATCGTTTATTGCAGTAAAAGTGGCTGGTTTGGGAAGGCTGCCGTGAGATTGCTGATATTTTAGCAACAGTTTGTAGGACTGCTGTACTGTTAGAAACTTGGCTCTAGCTGTTTTATGTTCTTCTGTATTTTCAGGGAAACGGTCGGGGTGGAACATTTGAGAGAGGCGTTTGTAAGCATTTTTGATTTCTTGTAAACTGCTGCCTGGGCTTAGCCCTAGCATCAAGTAGCACTCATTAAGGTCTCCCTTAATCATCGTTTTTCGGCTCTTACTGTTCTCGTGAGGTTTGTAATCAAGTCGTACTTATATAAATGGGAACTATAGTATAGCTTAAATAAAGCTAAGTACACCTTGTTTTTATAATAACTTAGCGATCTTTTAGGTCTTGATGTTGATCTTAGTAAGTACAAACTCAGCTCACCTTTATTCTGCCATAAAGGTTGGAGTCTTTAGTAGTAATTAATTCACATTTGTGGGCTATAGCTGTTGCAATCTTTTGGTTTTTGGCTCGTTTTACAATGTTTGAGCTGTAAAGTGTAAATCAGTGTAACAAAATGAGTATAAATGGATGAGGCTTTGTAGAGATCTTTATCGATCTAAAAAAATGCTTGCAATTTAGTCTAATGTGTTTAAATATTGAGCGCTATGGTTTTTGAGTTAATAATAGATTGTTTCTAAGTCGAATTAAGGGTGCAAGCTTGGTGAAAGTTTGGCTTGATTTCTGCTATCATGCTCACCCAGGCTAATTAAGTTTAAATAAGTTCATAGGATACACTTTTGTTGAGGTGGTTAAAAAGGGAGCTGATTATGAAACAATCTGTTTTTCTACTGAGGTTTAGCACTTTGGTTTGTGGTTTTTTATTAAATTTGATCATCAGTCATAGCTTTGCTACAGGTTCAAATGTTGTGGTCTCTAACAAGGCCGTTTCTTATAAGAACCGCATTGCTGAAGATTATATCATTGGCGTAGATGATCGGATTCAAGTGAGTGTATGGAGAAACCCCGATTTGTCTATTACGGTTCCTGTACGACCTGATGGAAAAATTTCCACTCCATTAGTAGGAGATGTTCGTGCTGCTGGTATCACACCCATGCAATTGGCTGAGAAAATCAAAACAGAGTTGAGTGTTTATATTCGTGAACCTCATGTCAGTATCATTGTGGTGGGTTTGTCCAGCCATGAGTATATTTCTCGTGTGAGAGTGACCGGTGCGGTACGTTCGCCTGTTTCTTTACCGCATCGTAAAGGGATGACTTTGCTAGATTTAGTGTTGGCCGCCGGGGGTACTACTGAATTTGCTGCTCCGAATAAGACGGTTTTATATCGTACCACAGAGCAAGGTAAGAAGAGTATTAAGATTAGGCTGGATGATGTATTAAAACGAGGCAAGATAGAAAGCAACTATGTTTTGCAACCAGGCGATGTTGTGACAGTACCTGAAGGTTTATTTTAATCACGCAAGCAGTGTCTATGATTGATTGAATGAATGTGAGCACTGAAAACAGCCATGTAATTTTTTGTGTCACCTTAGGTGATGAAAATTGCATTTTTACGATAAAATAGGAGGCTACATGCAACTTCCGATAGATCAAGTAATCAAACTGTTGATACGAGAGTACAGGAAGTATTTACTTGCTATTGTGAGTGTGTTTGTAGTGATTAGTATTGTTATTGTCGTAATTGGTTATAATTGGCCTAAAACTTATCGTTCTTCCACAGCGATTTATGCCGATCAAAAAAATATTATACGCCCCTTGATGCAAGGGCTTGCAGAGAACACTCAAATTATGGGTAAAAATGACGCCAGAGAGCTAATTTTTGGTCGTCGTATTATGCGGGAGGTGCTTAAGGCTGGGGGGTGGATGGATGACATGCCGACACCGATCGATCAAGAACGCATTATAGAAGGGATCAAGTCAGCGACTAGAATAGAAGGTGCTGGTAATAATATTTTACGTATTAGTTATTCTCATTCGGATCCTGAGACTGCATTTCAGGTGACTTCAAAGTATGCTGAAATGTTTTTGGCCGAGACGGTTAGGGCGAAAAAGCGTGAAAGCCAAGAGGCTTATGATTTTATCAACAAACAGGTTAAAGATTATCACGTTAAATTATTGAATGCGGAGGAAAAACTTAAGGAGTATCGGTCGAGTAATGTGGAAATTAGAGCAGGGAAAGCCGACGTGATGTCCAGTATTAGCAATCTTAGATCGCGTTTAGAAAAATCAAAACTGGATCTTAAGGAAGCTGAAATTCGTAAAAAGTCCCTAGAGCGACAACTGGAAGGTGAAACCATGCAGACGGAAAGTTTGGCTACGGCTGCATTGTATCAGAAGAAGATTAAGGAATTGCAGGAGCATTTGGATTTAATGCGTCTCAGTTATCACGATACTTACCCTGATATTGTCAGAGCCAAGCAGCAGATTGCTGATATGAAGGCAGCGATTGATCAGGAAAATGAGCGATTCTTAGCAGCATCTGAAAGTGTGGGGGCGGATGTTAGTACCAAAGCTTACTTGGATGAAAATACGGGAGTTTCACAGCTTTATCAGCAGTTGCGTAGTGCTTTGTCAGATACGAAAACAGAAATAGAAACACATAAGACTCGTATTACTGAGTTACAAAGGTTACAAGATGAAGAATTAGAAAGAGCAGCTATTTTAACCGAAGGTGAGGCTTTGGAAGCCGAACTGGTTCGAGATTACGAGGTGAACAAAGAAATTTATCAGAATTTGCTGAGAAAACGGGAAAATGCAAGGGTTTCGATGCACTTAGATATAGAAGGACGTGGCGTGACTTATAAAATTCAAGAGCCAGCCAATTTACCGTTGGTGCCCAATGGTTTGCGATTTTTGCATTTCTTAGTATTAGGTCCTGTAATCGGTTTAATAGCACCTTTGGGTTTAGTTTTTTTGTTGGTGCAGGTTGATCCACGTATTCGTTATGAGGCGATTTTGAGCGACAAGCTGAATTTGCCAGTGTTGGCTTCTGCGCCACCAATGAGGGTGACGGGCTCGTATGCACTACCTTATTTTAGAGTGGCGGGCTTGATGTTGGTGGCGTTAGTTGTTTATGGGGCTTTGATATGGGCCAAATGGGTGGGATTTGAATTTGGCGGTGCTTTGGGTCTGGAGATGCCTACATTTTAAAAAGGTTGCTGACTTATGATAAAAGATACGGTTCAATTAGATCAAGAAACGCCAAAAGTCTCAGATATTTCAGATTTAGGGATTATGGCACATCGTGCACAGTTGATGAAAAGAAGTCAGGAGTTGGATGAGCTGCTTCATTCTGGTGAAAATATCGAAGACATGGTTGAGCCGAATCAGCTGACTGTTGAAGAGTTGGACGCGCACAACATTATTTACCCAGGCCATAAAGATCAGGCCAGTGTTGATGCTTTTCGTGAAATTCGTACTCGGCTTGTACAAAAATTCCAAGGTGAAAACAAAGTGGTTATGGTTAGCTCTGTTATTCCAAAAGGTGGAGCTACGTATAATGTACTGAATATGGCCGCTGCTTTTGCTTTTGATCACACCAAAACGTCTTTGTTGATTGATTGTAATTTAAAGCGTCCGGCTTTACACGATCGCTTGTATATTAAGCCGCAGCGTGGTATCACAGATTTTTTACAAGAAGAAGCAGTAAGTATTGATAGCATTATTTATGCTACGGGTATTGCTAGATTGCGTTTGATTCCGGTGGGTCAAAGTATTGATAGTGTTGCGGAGTCTTTTAGTTCGCTGCGCATGAAGGCTTTTTTAGAAGTGGTGAAAAGGCGTTATTCGGATCGTTTTGTTTTTATAGATGCACCGCCTATTAGCCAGTCAGCCGATGCGCGTATTCTAGCGAATTTGAGTGATTATGTTGTGTTGGTTGTTCCTTTTGGACGGTCTTTTGAATCCCAAGTAGTGGATGCAGTAGCCGATATTGGAGAAGAGAAGCTTGCAGGGGTTGTCTTTAATAATTAAACGCTGCTTATGGTATGTGGCTGTAGGTGTTTGGGGGGAAGCATACGCGTTACAAGCGGATGTTTCTGTTCATTCTTCTGTGGAATATGACAGTAATGTGAGTCAAACGACCAAAGAGTTAGAACGTAGCAATACGGCCTATCAGATTGGGGCAGATTTTTACTTTTCCAAGCAAAGTGCTAGGCTCTCGACCCGTGCAGATTTTTCGATAAAATATGAAGAAAATAATACCTCCAGTGATCGTATTCAACCGAGAGGGTATTATGTTGGGGAACTGTCATTGATTCCTCGCCGCTTAACTTGGACGCTTGAAGATGTTGCATTACAGACTCGTATTGACCCCAACAGTGCCAGTTCGGTGAGCAATACCACGAACACGAACACTTTTACCACGGGCCCTGATTGGGTGATTCCGTTAAGTGCTAGAGATACCCTGAGATTGCAAAGCCGGTATGAAAAAATCACTTACAATGATGTGCCCACATCGGATCGTGAGAGAACGGAAGGTTCTCTTAGATGGACTCGTGCTTTTTCGCGTGTTTGGAGTGCTGGGTTAGTTTACTCGTATTCTGATGAAGGCAGTCTTGGCCGTAATGGGAGTAATTTTCAGATAGAGAACCGTCAGGCCAATGTTCGTCGAAGTGGGCCTCGCTTTGATATGAGTGTTGCATTAGGCGAGGCGCAATTTGATAATCAGACAAAGAGTACTGATACTAGCCAAGTTGATTTTCGTTATCGACTAAATTCACGTACGAGTGTTTTTATGAATTATGCAAAGCGTTTAGATACGGACATTAACAGCACTTTGTCTTTTTTGAGTCGGCGTTTGGGTGATATTTCATTTTTGGGTAAGCGTTGTATTGAGCAGGCAGGTAGTGCCACTCAAGTTGTATGTGATCAATTACCAGGTGTGCAAGCGCACTTTGAGAACAACGTTTGGGTGTTGGATCGTGATGAATTGGGGATGAGGTTGCCGCCCGAATCCATAGCGTTCAGTTATTTGGGCACGTTTAATTTAAATAATGCGGCTTTTGAAACAGAGAATGCTGGTTTTGGTGTGAACTTTCAATTGAGTGGTTGGGGGTTGCGGGTAGACTACTCGGTTTCTGAGCAAACAGAATTTATTGCTAATCAGGCTTTAGGGGTTTCTAATGTGCCGGATGTATTTGAATTTGAAACGGTAACGGTTAGTATTGATTTGCCTTCTTCGGGCAAGTTGTCTTCAGTGTTGCGTGTGAGTCGTAGAGACAATGAGGCGACGAACTTGCAGCAGACTGATAGGATAGAGGAGCAAGTGATTGCTTTGAATTCTCGGTTGAATTTTAGTCATGCACTAAGTTTCAATGCTGACTTGTCTTATACTGAAGCTGAGGATACTGAGGTTTTGCAAGGTCTAGCACCCACTTTAGAGAACTCTGATGGTTATGCAATTCGTGTTGGTTTGGATTATGCTTTTTAATGAGTGTCTGAGAGCATCGATGCTGTGTTTTCCATGCCGTTTTTTTACCCACTTGCATTGCTTATGGGCGTAGGGTAAGGCACAGAAAATAATCTACCCATTTTGAGCGGATGCATGTTTGAGCACAGCGAGTTCAGAAGTGAACAATGGGTAGATTATTTTCTGTGCCTTACCTAGGCTCTACTACTGGGATACGATCGACCTGGCGCATAGACTCTGTACCTACACAAACTCGTAGCATCTTCCTTGCTCTTGTAAAAACAGATTCTTGTAGGTAAGGAATTTGATACTGTTGGCATAAACGTTTTATTTCTGGTTGAATCTCAGCATAGCGGTTCATGGGCAGATCAGGTATGAGGTGGTGTTCGATTTGGTAGTTGAGCCACATGTGCAAATGGTCGTTCCAACTACCACCGGTGCGGTAGTTGGCCGATCCCAATACTTGGACTAGATAAAACTCTGCTTTATTGTTAAAGTGGCAATTAAACCGGTGTAAATCGGCTGCTGTGTGATTGGGTACAATGATCAGGAAGCTGTGTAGACAGGCGAAAAATTCTGCCATGATGATTGTCAGAAAGACATTGAGGACAGCCGTTGTGCCTAAAGGTAAGAACAACAGTGGCAGCAGCACAAAGTGCCCAATACCGTAAGGTAGAAAAGATCGTAGCCAAAGCTCTTTGACTCTTTTATCTTTAAAATTGAGTAGTGAATAATAGCCGAAGATATTGAGTTTTTTGATCAGTTTACGTGTGGCTTTTTGTGGAAATAAAACGCTGATGGTGTTGGGGGCATAATAGGACCAGCGCCAAGTGATGGATAGCATAAACATAAAAAAGTACTTTGCTGGCTTATTAATGGGTGCATTTCTTAAAAATTCCATATGGCGCTCGACTAAATCTGGGTCAGAGCTGCCTCCGGTATCGTAGTGGTGTAGCGTGTTGTGTTCGTGCTCCCAGGCTTCTGGATATTGCCAGTCAAACCAATCGATTAAGCGTCGCCATTTGCGAGCAAAGTGTTTGCTGGTAAATCGTTTGGGTATATTGGGTGTCTTGTCGTATCCACGGTGCATGACGTGATGTGCAATGGCCCAGCGGGTTAGGATGCCAAAGCTGATCAAGAGTGCGCTGATTGGATTGGCGATGAGGCAGGCTGTCGAATAGCCTACGAAGCTGGCCAGCAAGCCTCGTCTCTCTACACCTTTGATATATGTGATATCTTCTGGTCCTAGCTTTGCGAATACTTGCTTTTTCAATTGATCAATTTCGTTAGCGAAGGCTTGTAGCTTGGGTTTGGAAATTTCAAAGGTTTGTTCTGTTGTGTTTGTTGTTTTAGTTTTATGATTTGAGTGTGTGGTATTTGATGTGGCTGCTGAGGCTTTAGGTGACCAAAACGCTCGCATCCATCTTGAGCGAGATAATATGCTTTTATCCATGTTAATTCCTAGTGATTTTGGCTGCGCATGTTACCATGTTTCCCAGCGTGAACCAAATAAAAGTCTGTATTCCTATGACTCGCGGGTCGAGGTGATATTCTTTATGGGTCGTGTCTTCTGAAGTATAGTCTGGTTCAATCGAGCGCAGGATAGTGTCATATTGGTATGTTTTTTATCATAGGTTTAATTAATTATTTTTCAATTGGTGGGTTTCAAGGAGATAAGACAATATGTTACCTAAAAAGGCTAAAAATATTTTTTATGCGCAATCGGGTGGGGTGACAGCTGTGATTAATGCCAGTGCCCATGCTGTCATTGAAACAGCACGTAAATACGATTGCTTTGGTGAGGTTTATGCCGGGCGTAATGGTATTGTTGGGGCTTTGCGTGAGCAGTTGATTTCAGTTTCACAGGAGGCAGAGACTGAATTGGCAAAGCTCAAGCATACGCCAGCAGGTGCTTTTGGGTCTTGCCGCTATAAACTAAAAAGCCTTGAGGAAAACCAACGTGAATATAAGCGTTTGATTGAGGTCTTTGAAGCGCATAATATCGGTTATTTTTTTTATAATGGTGGGGGTGATTCGCAGGACACGGCTTATAAAGTTTCACAACTGGGTGAGTCTTTGGATTATCCCATATGTTGTATTGGGATTCCTAAGACGGTAGATAATGACTTGCCTTTCACCGATAATTGTCCTGGTTTTGGTTCTGTAGCTAAGTATGTTGCTGTTTCTACACGTGAAGCAGCTTTGGATGTGGCGTCTATGTGTGAAAGCTCAACCAAGGTTTTTATTTTGGAAGTGATGGGGCGTCATGCGGGTTGGATTGCGGCAGCAGCTGGTTTGGCACAGCAGCGGGCTGGTGATGCGCCTCATATTATTTTGTTGCCGGAAAGAGCTTTTGATCAGGTGGCTTTTTTGCAGAAAGTGCAAGCTACAGTTGAGCGTGAAGGCTATTGTGTGGTGGTGGTTTCAGAAGGTACACGTGATGCTCAGGGTAACTTTTTAGCCGATGCAGGTATGAGTGACGCTTTTGGTCATAAGCAGTTAGGAGGGGTGGCGCCAGTGATTGCGGCTGTGATCAAACAAGCGTTAGGATTTAAATATCATTGGGCGGTTGCGGATTATTTGCAGCGTTCTGCTCGGCATATTGCTTCTGCTACAGATGTCGCTCATGCTTATGCTTTGGGGGAAAAAGCGGTGCAGTTAGCGGCTGAGGGTGTGAACGCAGTGATGCCGATTGTGGTGCGAGATCAAGACAGTCCTTATCAATGGCATCTTGAGCAGGTGCCTTTGGCTGAAGTGGCGAATATTGAGCGTAAAATGCCAGAGCATTATATTGATGAGGAAGGTTTTGGTATTACTGAAGCGTGTCGGCGTTATTTGCAACCTTTGATACAAGGTGAAGATTATCCCCCTTATGAAAATGGTATGCCTGTTTATGCACACTTGAAAAATATTTGTGTGCCTCAAAAGCTAGGAGCTTTTGAGCTTGCTTGAAGAACCGATGGAGCTTAAGGTCAAAATCCAGGCATGGGGGTGTGAGTTAGGTTTTGAGCAAAATAAAGAGGTTGTATGATTTAAAAACACTCGGATATAGTTGAGCGTTCAAGAAAATCTTGTCTAATAGGCTTTTATAATCAATGATTTAGAATGGATATGGTCCTAGATGAGGTCGTTGCCGAAGCTCTATTAAATCCTAGACAAACCACACTCAATACGGCATAATTACGGTAACGTTACCGTTTTTTATAGAGGGTCAATATGCAAGAGCAAGAAGGTACAAATTTACCGGGTGCAAAGCGAGTACAACATCACCGTGAACGCTCAGCCCTCAGTGGGCTAAAAAGGGTTGAAGTTAAAGTCTCTGAAAAAGATGAATGGCTCATACGCTCTGTTGCCAAAATTCTTCGTGATAATGAAGAACAAGCCAAATTAATACGAAGTGAATTATCAGATTTGATTCCTCTTCAAAGTGAGCAGAGCATTGTCGATTTTTTTCGTTCTTCTCCTTTGGCTGAAGAAGTAGAACATTTAGATTTTGAACGTTCTAAAGAAATAGGAACACCACTTTCATTTTAAGATTATTTTATGGAACGATTTTTACTTGATACCAATGTCATCAGTGAACTGGTGCGTCCAAGGCCTAGCGGTAAACTTTTATCCTGGTTATCTGAACAACCTAATGAAGTTCTTTACATTTCAGTTATCACCCTAGCTGAAATCATGCGTGGTGTGTTCAAGCTTGAAAACGGTAGTAAGAAAATAAAACTTCATGTATGGGTGCGAAAAGAGATACCGAAAAAATTTTCAGGGCGTATATTGGACTTTGACCAAGAAGCTGCTTTCTTATGGGGAGAATGGCAAGGTGAAGGTGATAAAATCGGTAAACCTTATGCAATGATGGATGCACAGATTGCTGCGATTGCAGCCAGATTTGAATTAGTCTTTATCACAAGAAATATAAAAGATTTTTCTCATCTACCTATTCAACTTTTGAGTCCTTGGTGATATCTTCAGAAACAATAAATTTTATTTTATATCTACACACTTATTATTTTTTGAAGCTTGCAAAAATGCGTGATATTGTCATTGGATTGTTCATCAACCGATATGAATTTGGAATTGCTATTTGATCATGGGCAACAGAAAAGTATTACCCCTGCTTGAACCGATAGAGCTTAAGGCTAAAATCCAGGCATGGGGGCGTGAGTTAGGTTTTGAGAAGTTGGGTGTCAGTGATATTGATTTAAAACTCGATGAAGCGCGTTTTGGGGCTTGGTTGTCTAAAGGTTTTGGCGCTGATATGGCATATTTGGATAAACATGGAACGAAGCGCTTTCGGCCTGATGAGTTGGTTTCTGGTTCTTGCAGTGTGATTTGCGCGCGGTTGAATTATTTGCCGACTGATGTGCAGACGGTGCGAGTATTGCGAAACCCTAATAAAGCGTATATTTCTCGTTATGCGTTGGGACGAGATTATCATAAGGTGATGCGTAAAAAGCTCCAAAAATTGGCAGATCGGATTGCTCAATGTATAGGGCCTTTTGGGTATCGTGTGTTCAGTGACAGTGCTCCGGTTTTGGAGAAAGCTTTGGCGCGTAAAGCTGGGCTGGGCTGGGTTGGCAAACACAGTTTGATTTTGGATCGGGCGGCAGGGTCGTGGTTTTTTTTAGGTGAGATTTATACTGATTTATTATTGCCTGTTGATGAACCTGTTGAGCCTGCCTGTGGTAACTGTCAGGCCTGCATGAAAGTGTGTCCGACTCAGGCTATTGTGGCGCCTTATGAGTTGGATGCACGTCGTTGTATTTCTTATTTGACGATTGAAAATAAGGGGTCTATTCCTCAGGCCTTGCGGCCTTTGATTGGGAATCGGGTTTTTGGTTGTGACGATTGTCAGTTGATGTGTCCTTGGAATAAATATGCGCAGAGGTCTGAGTTGTCGGATTTTACCCCTAGGCATGAGTTAGATGAGTGTGATTTATTGGCTTTGTTGGCCTGGCGAGAAACAGAGTATTTGGAGTATACGAGAGGGTCGGCCTTGCGGCGTGTGGGTTATTGGGGGTGGGTCAGAAATTTGAGTGTGGCGGTGGGTAATGCGCCTAAAAGTGTGGCTTTGGTGGATAAGTTAAGAGAAAAGTTGGCTGAGGAAAGTTTGCCTGAATGGTTGCGAGAGCATCTTGATTGGGCCATTAAGCAGCAAACCTGTCATCATAAAAAGCCTAAGGAGGTGTCCCAGAATAAAGTTTACAAGCTTCGCTCCTGAACTCGCTGCGCTCAGACATGCATCCGCTCACATTGTAAACTTTATTCTGGGACA
>JANQJO010000026.1 GCA_028281605.1 Pseudomonadales bacterium | reverse complement strand
ACCCAAGGTTTCCGAGGCTACACCTATCGGTAATAATCTATCCATTTTGCGTATTATTGAATAGATTTAGATACATTTCAAGCTAACTGTTAAAGCCCTCTCTGCAGAAAAATCACTCCATCTTTAGATATCTCTGACTTATCCTGGATAGGAAAAAACTCCACAGACTCAGACACAATCAAAAATCTCATACAATTAAACACAGCCTGTCTTCACAACTCAGACCTAGAGAATAATCTTAACCAAAATATATATAATAAAACCAACACTGACAGCAGACCTACTAACCAAGAGGGAAAAAGTGTCGTGTACCATCCATAACACTCTGACAAAAAACGAGGCTTTTCCAAAGGAGCCAAGCCCCTTGCTTTTATCATTTTGATTTTACAGCAATCTACAAAGCCAACCTTAACCCACACATTAACCTTTTTTAAAACATTATTTAGAGCTTATTAAATTTCTCAAAGATCTTTGAGCCCACATAAGGCGCCACTTCTCTCTCCCTATGCTCAATGTTTAACAATCTATTATATTTTGCAACCCGATCGCTGCGGCAAGGGGCCCCTGTCTTAATTTGACCTGTTTGCAATGCCACCGCCAAATCTGCAATGCTGGTATCCTCCGTTTCTCCAGAACGATGCGACATAACGGCACTATATCCCTTGCTCTGTGCCAATTCAACCGCCGCTTTTGTTTCACTAAAGGTACCAATTTGGTTGGGCTTAATCAAAATAGAATTCGCGACCTTTTCATCAATCCCTCTTTGCAAAGTTGACACATCAGTCGTAAACAAATCATCCCCTACCAACTGGGTTCTCGACCCCAAACGTTCTGTTGCCAATTTCCAACCAGACCAATCGTTTTCATCTAAAGCATCCTCAAGCGATCGGATAGGATACTGTTCGACCAACTGCACCAAGTAAGACACCCACGCCTGAGTATCCTTGGCTTGACCCTCCACATGGTAATATCCATCCCGATAAAACTCACTGGCCGCACAGTCTAATGCCAACACAATCTCATCACCAACTTTGTACCCAGCCTTCTCAATGGCCATCAAGATTAATTGAATCGCCTCTTCATTAGATTTCAAATTTGGCGCAAACCCACCTTCATCCCCCACACTCGTGCTCAATTTTTCAGCTGACAGGACCACTTTGAGCTGATGATAAATTTCCGTGCCATAACGCAGAGCTTCTTTAAATGTCGGAGCGCCGATCGGCATAATCATAAACTCTTGGATATCAACGTTGTTATCCGCATGTACGCCACCATTTAAAATGTTCATCATCGGTACAGGCATACTCAAGGGACCCGTAACATCTCCATCCAATAGTGTGGTTAAATAAGTATACAAAGGCTTTTGCATATGCACAGCCGCTGCTTTTAAGCTGGCCAAAGAAACAGCCAAAATTGCATTGGCTCCTAGGCTACTCTTATTAGCAGTGCCATCAAGCTCAAGCATCAATTGATCAATTCGACTTTGCTCTAAAGCATTTTTACCGTTTAATGCCTCAAACAGTTTCGTATTAATATGCGCAACCGCCTGCTGCACGCCTTTCCCTAAATAACGAGCTTCCCGATCTCTAAGCTCTACAGCCTCACGCTCGCCCGTCGAAGCCCCCGAAGGCACACAGGCTCGACCCAAAGCACCTGACGCTAACTCCACCCACGCCATGACCGTTGGGTTACCACGGGAATCCAGAATTTCTAACCCTTCTATTTTTACTATTTCAGATTTCGACATTTTTCTACCTTCTACTTACTTCATTCATCATCACAAGTTAATGTTGTTTAATGATTCTATGTTGCGAAACCGGCACTACTTAAACTCTTGAAGAGCTGAAAGAATATCGCACCCAAAGATCTTGCTTGCGAATCTACATTATTTATCTTACATATTCCATTAAGAAGGGAGCGCACTGCCGGAAGCAAGGTATTTTGCATGTAATCACGGCGACCATCCAGTTCTATCTCTGCTGCTGATACAACACTTTCTAATTTCTGTAATTCATCATCTAAACCATTGCCTTGCTGTTCAATAATGAGACTGGACACATCCTCAACTTCATAATCCTTCTGACTGTCTATACCATAGTGGTCCCCTAAAAATTCTCTTAATTCCCCTCTTGCTTTCTCAAGCTTATCCTGAAGTTCTAGCATTTTACTTCCACCCTGATCAATACAATCAATCAAAGTATTCTGATCTTGCCTGTCCCCATAGCTTTTTAAAGTATCGCAAATGAGTTCTAATGCATTAGTGACCAGTTCTCTTTGCGAGGCATTAGGATAAGCACCTACCAAACCTGTTATGCCAACCCACACACAATTAGCGGCTGCCATGATAGAAAAAGCAGTCAACAATACCCGATCAACAAAGGCAGCTTCGTCAACGCCAATCATATTTCTAACATTGTTATGCAACATAGGGCAAATACCTATCAGCACTCCTACTGCAATACCAGGTCCTTGACTACACATTGCTTCATACCCAACACAACGTAAATAGGTTCCTGATAACTTCGAAGCATCGAAACTTTTCAGCTTGGCTAAATTCAGAGTTCGATCAGGATCAACCGTGTCACGAAACGCTGAGCTCAAATGATTGACAAAACTTTGTGGCCACTGTATATCTATTGACCTTGATCCTGTTGCTTCCATTAACCCACCCTCCTGAAATCTTTTGTTTAACACCCACTATTTTGTTTAACACCTACTAAATTAAGCAGTATCCAACTCTGGAAAAGACTTGACCAAAGCGTCCAGCGCTTTCATTTGCGCCAGAAAAGGTTGTAATTGCTGCAATCGCAAGGCACAAGGACCATCACATAAAGCCTCTTCTGGTTTCGGATGCAACTCTAAAAACAAACCCGCAATACCTTGAGACAAACCTGAACGCGCCAACGCTACAATTTGTTCACGCCGCCCACCGGCACTGGATTTTTGCGCCGTTGGTAATTGCAGCGCATGCGTCACATCAAAAATCAAAGGCACTTGCAAACGTTTCATCACACCAAAACCCAGCATATCAACAATCAAGTTATGATAACCAAAACAAGTGCCTCGCTCACACAACAACAAACGATTGTTCCCATAAGCTCTGAACTTTTGCAAAATATTCAACATATCTGTAGGCGCCAAAAATTGAGCTTTTTTAATGTTAACAACCGCTCCAGTTCTAGCAATGGCTTGAACCAAATCGGTTTGTCTCGACAAAAACGCCGGAATTTGCAAAATATCAGCTACTTCAGCAACCGGATGAGCTTGAAACGGCTCATGCACATCCGTAATAATAGGCACTTGATAACGCTGCTTAATTTCAGCCAACCAGGCTAACCCTTGCTTCATACCCGGTCCACGAAAAGAACTCACGCTAGAACGATTGGCTTTGTCAAAAGATGCTTTAAAAACCCAAGCAATAGATAAAGCTTGGCAAATTTCTGCCAGTGCGCCTGCCACCTCATGAGCCAATTCTCTTGATTCAAGTACATTCATACCTGCCAGAAGCACAAAAGGCTTGGCATTACCAAATACAATAGAACCTAAAGTTATTTCCTCATACTGATCTTGTTCTACCATAAATTAAGACTCGGTATCGGATACACCAGTTACGGCTTTAAGTTGCGTCATATTCTGCTGAGCGGCCTGGGCCAATTGGCGAGCCACACGAATGTAATCGATAAACACTGGGTGCCCTTCACGCGGTGTCGAAGTAAATTCCGGATGGAATTGACAAGCAAAAAACCAAGGGTGTATTGGAATTTCGATGATCTCTACCAGCGTATCATCCAAAGACCGACCACCGACTAAAATGCCAGCGGCTTCTAATTGCTGCACATAATCATTATTCACTTCATAGCGATGGCGATGACGCTCAAAAATAACTTCTCTTTTATACATCGTCAAGGCTAAACTGCCTTTAATCAACTTACAATGTTGCGCTCCCAGACGCATGGTTCCACCCAAATCTGATGCCTGTGAACGAACTTCCTGGCCCCCCTGCCCTGTTCGCCACTGCGTAATCAATGCCACCACAGGATGTTTCGCATCAGACTGCAACTCTGTACTATTCGCTTCTTTCAAGCCCAAAACGTGACGACTGTATTCAATAATGGCTAACTGCATCCCTAAGCAAATCCCCAAAAAAGGAATTTTATTTTCACGCGCATATTGTATCGCTAAAATCTTACCTTCTGAACCACGCTGACCAAAACCACCAGGGACTAAAATGGCATCCAACCCTAATAATAAAGACAACCCTTGCTGTTCTATTTCTTCGGCATCAATATAAATGATATTCACTTTAGTGTTGGTGTGAATCCCTGCATGCGCCAAAGCTTCATTAATAGATTTATAGGCATCTGTTAACTCAACATATTTTCCTACCATACCCACTTCAACCGTCGAACTGGGGTTGTGCTCAGCTGCAACCACTGCGTCCCAATCTGACAAATCAGCTGGCTTTGCTTTATTGAGCAAGCCGAGCTTTTCAAGTAAAATACTATCCACTCCTTGCCTATAAAGCTCAGAAGGAATTTTATAAATACTCGAGACATCCAAACAAGAAACAACGGCACGCTCTTCTACATTCGTAAACAAAGCAATTTTACGCAAAGCATCCTTTGGAATATCATGATCTGAACGGCAAATCAACATATCAGGCTGCAAACCAATCGAACGCAGCTCTTTGACCGAATGCTGAGTGGGCTTAGTTTTCGTTTCCCCTGAAGTAGCAATAAACGGTACCAAGGTCAAATGGATAAAAGCCGTAGATTGAGACCCTAGCTCAGAACGCAGCTGCCGTATGGCTTCTAAAAATGGTAAAGACTCGATGTCACCAACCGTCCCCCCCACTTCCACTAAGACCAAATCAGCTTGTTCGTCAACAACTAAAATTTTTTGTTTAATCGTATCTGTAATATGCGGGATCACTTGTACGGTAGCGCCCAGGTACTCTCCCTTACGCTCTTTGCGAATAACCTCTTCGTAAATACGTCCCGTGGTAAAATTATTGCGTTGCGTCATACGAGTACGCACAAAACGCTCATAATGACCCAGATCTAGGTCAGTTTCAGCACCATCTTCTGTAACAAAAACTTCTCCATGCTGATAAGGACTCATAGTACCTGGGTCGACATTGATATAAGGATCCAGCTTTAGCAAACTGACACTCAAACCACGGCTCTCTAAAATAGAAGCCAAAGAAGCTGCGGCTAAGCCCTTCCCTAAAGAAGACACAACCCCACCGGTAATAAAAACGAAACTGGACATAAACTCTACTTCATATACTATTTTGACATACTTGTAAAATCAATCATGCTATACTCTAGACTGTTCACACTCAAACTGGACATGTTAACATTGCACTAACATTGAGACAAATATTAGCACCCATATCTTACTCTCATCACAGGGCTCCCTAGCTCTTTTTGATCAGATAATTTGGATAAAATCAATTCAAAAATAATTAAATTTGATTGATTTATATTCGTCTCTGAAGTCAACTTGCTTGAACTTAATCAGAATTATCAGAACCATTGTTAGAAGGACCGTTTTAAATTCAATCAAATTGATTAAAAAGCACTATAGCCCTGACTCTCATCACTTATCCATTTGAATATCCATCACCCCTACAGTAATGTCATCTATCTCTGATTCTTTTTTATCAGCTTGCTTGTGAACGGCCGCCTTCACCAAAGCACCCGCAAAATCCTCATCCCCTTTTATTTTTAGCTCGTTTGCTATATTAGCAATAACTTGACCTTCTACTTTCCCATCTGTTAAACCATCAGATGCTAGTATAATTTTAGGAGTTTCTTGGACCCCCTCTCCAAAATACGATGCCAAAGAAACCCTCGAGAATTCAGGCAAAAAAGTAACGGAGTCTTTCGGCCTATCCCCGATGACCCTCTTTACATCAGATGACCCCAGATCTCTTGCCACAGACATTGGACCAATACGCCCACGGAGCACCCGAGAGCCCTGCCGCTCAATTCTATCCTTTTCAGACTCAGGCGAGTGATCATAACTGAGAGGAATTACTTTACTTTCATGAAGCAAATAAGCTCTTGAGTCTCCAATATTAGCTACTAACAGCTGGTCACCGCTGAGCACTGCAACAATGGCTGTCGTACCTGCCGATCCATATGTAATTGAATTAGACTCACAAGTAAACCTATCTTCAAATTCAAGCAAAGTGATGAACAACGCAGGAATAAGCGGAAAATGCTGCCTGTGCAAATCTAAACTTTTGATAAAAGAAACTCGCAGATCATGAACAACCTTACTACCAGCATGCCCATCAAATACTGCCAATACAAACTCTCCTGTATATAAGCTACCTTTAACAAACCCATCTTCTCCAGACCTTCCAGTATGAAAAGCTGCTTCAAAAGACGCCTTCAATTTCAAGGATCGACCCTCAATAGAAGGCCCATCAGAAGAAGGCCCATCAGAAAATTGCATGAACCGATACATTTTACCCAATACTTCATTTGACCCTCCCACCTTCTCAGCCAACAACGTTTGCAAATCTGCACAACTCAAACCCGCTGTATCCATAAAAGATACAGGACCTTGTGCTCGCCGGAATACCAAAGCAGCATCAGTTTTTTCAAGAAATTGCTTTTTTATTGCACTGTTCTTTAAATATTTTGGCCATGCTGCCTTATCATACTCAGCTTCAACAAGCTGTACTGTTCGTTTCTCTTGGGGAACAAAAGGGGCATTCCCAACATACCGAAAACGACCTACCAAGACACCTATATCATCAATCTCATCAGGAACCATCGTAATACACTCATAGCCACGCCTTTTGTCTCCAATAAAATGCTTTTCACTGACTTGATTCTCAATAGAGCACTCTTTTAAATATTTTGCTACTGCTCTCGGATCATTCTCAAGACCCAATGCTACTGCAGAGACTTCTGTCCCTCTAACCCCTCCAGCTCTCAAACCATCGGTACCCGAAACACTATAGCTTAGAGACGTTACAAGAGGATAGACAGTAATCACAGGCAAACAACTTAGGCCTTTCAAAACAGGTCTATAGCTCCCCCCTTTTTCTTTTTGTGTTGTACATTTAAACTGAGCCGCACCAGAGTTTCGGGTCACATGCATTTCACCACCCAAACGAGCTGCACCACAAGCATAAACAATACTCCCCCCCATCTCTACAACTCTACCGATTTCAGTTCGGTTTACAGCATGATGTTCAGCCCCCAAATCAAGACAGTGATTAGCATCACCCACATAGGTATTTCCATCACCAAGATGGGCGCAGATAAGCCTGTCGCCGTGTAAAACTGTGACAGACACAGCAGCTCCTGATTGGAAATATTGAACTTTAGACAAAAACAAATACTCTAATTCAAGGAAAGTCATGATGAGGGCTTGCACCAAGGGACGACTTACAACCTGTTGATCAAGTCGTACTATAAAACTGTTCATAATCTCATCTCGAACCGCTGTGCCCCCATGCCCATCAACAACAAGCATTACTGGCGCCCCTCGCTTACTTGTCCTTGTCATCAAATTCTTCAAAACACCATGACAGCACCCATCTTCACCTGCTCTTCCTTTATGTGTAGCACTGCCATATTGAGCGTCAAATAGCACACCCTCTCTGGGCAAAGAAAGCGCTTGAAACTCAGCAATGCCTGGAGGAAACTTTGTTAAATAATCATTTCTTAAAAAAGCTTTCAAATCTTCTACATCAAGATAGCCTGGATCAAAAGCATAAACTGATTTATCTCTTGAAATAGAACCCAGGACTTTATCGAACTGAGTCTTTAGCATGAGTTGAGCAATAATCGGCTTTGCGCTGAGGTACTTTTCGATGGAATCACTACTTTTAAGACTCCAGCTTACCTCCTCAATGCCTTGTATCTGGTCACTCAAAGGAGTAACGGCAGGACGTCCATCATCCCAGTAAACTCGCCCATAAGTCTCTACAATCAGTTCAAATATTTCATCTGTAAAATCATCGTCAGAACCTGTCAAATCCTTTATTTCTTGCATATACAAAAAACATTGTTTTCCAAGCTCAAGGGCATAACCTTCTTTAGTTCGATCTTTACTACCCCCCGTCATAGTTCGTCCCTGAAGAGCCTCCTGCTCTGATTCTACCATTTTTAGCAATTCATATGTTTTACGATTAGCTGAAGAAAAAGAATCTTCTGCATGTTCGTCAAATAATCCTATATGTTTGTTGAATAATTCTATTAACTCAGTTTTATTAGTAGGTATCTTTTCCTTTCGATACTCTGAAACCAGCGATTGCATCATACCCTGAGGACAACTTTGTGCTTTCTCTGGATCACTCAACGGGAGATCCAAAACTGATATTGACTCGCCTTTTAGCAGCGACAAAACCATTGTTCCCCTTACTCCAAGCTGGACAGTTCTAGATTTTTCTGTAGAGTTAAAATTTATTTGCACATTCAGTGCATCATGAGGGCTAAGATTAGAAATCAAGCATGGAGCATCACCATAAAAAACAACAAAAGCCCGAAGATCAGGAGAATAGTCCGAACCAATTCCAAAGACATCAAAGATATCAGAAGAAGAATCAACAAGATCACAACAGTGCGCTATATGCACGTGGTGTGCTGATTCATCAAACCCAGAATACCCTAGAACCACCGAACGGTATCGTGCATATTTATCTAAATCAGATAAGCTACGCGAACCATAGTCAGCGAGCTTCTCACACCAGTATTTACTTAACTGGTGGACTACAGCATAATGCCCAGCCCTTTTATACCCATCAGGAATGGGAGCAGCCTGCTTTTTTAGACAAGTAAATGCCAATTCTTGAGAATTACCAAGCCTAAGCATATGGTTCAAAAAGCACAGTTTTGGAACATCGCCTTGTGCATACACCATACACTTCAGATTCTGTGGAACATTAACAGGGCTTTGCAACAAGAAAGCTTCTGCTTGAAATAAGGCTTGAAAAAAATTCTCTCTCTCAAGCACCTCAGGACTTTTATCAAGCAGCTTAAAACCCGCTTCTATACACTCCAAAATATTATTCGCCGATGCCGAATCACGGAAGGCCCTGTTAAGCTGCTGAGTAACTCCCTCCAGAGGAGAACATTTTTCTATTCCATTAAATGCTCTATCACCTATACTACCATCAGACCGCATAGACTCCGCACCTGTTGGTACATCATCTGTTCTACGCTGCTGACCATATCCTGCATCATCATCACCAACCCCCATTACGCTTACTCTATCTCCACTCTGTTGAAGTTGAACCTGCCGAGCAGAGTCTCCTCCTGAGCGATAATTGCCATCAGACAATAAACCACGCAAATTATTACAACTCCAGAAACACACTTTTATACCACCATCAAAATACAATTTAATTTAAACTGAGTAGAAGTTAACAAAGGGAACTCACAGAAAGCGTGCACGAAATAACTTTGAACATTTGCCGCTCCTGAACTCATGCAGCCGCTCTATGTTAAAGTTATTTCGTGCACGTTTCCAGGAAATTAGGATACCCATATATTTAGTCAAGTTATTGCTCTGTATTTGATCAAATACCCTATTTTGAGGAGCTTATTTTGCCTGAGCTGCCTAAATATACCTCAAACACTTACGGTGAATAGCATTTGGAAAAATAAAGAAGAGATGTCACAATCAAAATCTGTTTAATTCCGAACAATTGTAAACACTATCCTCTACTGCTTGTTACGACACACCAATACCACATAAGCTCAGCAACAAACAAAAAATAAAAAAATGGAAATGCGTTGTTTTTTTAGATAAAATTACTCTTTAATATTAGTGAAAATCATAAATGCCAGCGAGCATAAACCCATAATCAATGAAATGGAACTGAAGCACTAGAGAAACTGAGTTAAGGTAATTTAGGCTATCCTTAAGGAACAAGCACGAAATAAATTCCTGTTTAATTACATGTCGAATAACTTTAGAAAACCATCCTGTGCCTTTACCCTATTAGAATTATTAATAGCACTCGTCATTGTTGCGCTCTTAGCAGGTATTGCTGTTCCCACCTATCAGAAACAAGTCATTAAAGGCCACCGCGAGCAAGCAAAAGCCGCATTGAGTGAGTTAATCTCTGTGATTGAATTATTGCGTGCTCGTTCTGCTACCGGCACACTATCCAGTTTATTAGTACCAGAAGATTTGTTAGGACGCATTGTTGAACGTTATACTATCACCATTGTACCCAACCCAATTGAGGTAGAAAGCGAATATTGGGTTAAAGGCATTCCTCGCTCAGGTACTGACCAAATAGGCAACGGTGGCTTAACACTCACCAGTCAAGGGCGCGGGTGTTGGCATAAATCAACCGATACCCCAGTGACGCATAAATGTACAGGGCTTAACGAGCACTGGTGATCCAACGATATTGATTGATTTCGGAGCATGCAGTTTATGTCAATGGCAAATTTAGAAGGGTTTATATGGTTTGACGGCGAAATGCTTCCCTGGCAAGAAGCCAAAATCCATGTATTAACGCATACTCTACATTATGGCATGGGGGTTTTTGAAGGAGTACGAGCCTACAATACAACCGCCGGCACTGGCATTTTTCGTCTAGAAGAGCATACAGAACGGCTACTGCAATCGGCACATATTATGAATATCCAATGCCCCTACTCCCATAAAGATCTGATGAACGCGCAATTGGAAGCCATTAAAATAAACCAATTACCCGATGCATACATCAGACCCATGCTCTTTTATGGCAGTGAAGCCATGGGCTTACGAGCTCAGGGCTTAACGGTACATGCGGTGGTTGCCGCTTGGCGCTGGCCTTCTTACATGTCGCCAGAAGCGATGGAAAAGGGTATTGTTGTTAAAACGTCTTCTTACACAAGACATCACGTTAACATTTCCATGTGCCGAGCCAAAGCCAATGGACACTATATCAATTCTATGCTTGCTTTAAACGAAGCTCTACAAGCAGGTGCTGAAGAAGCCTTACTGTTGGACCCTGAAGGCTACGTGGCCGAAGGCAGCGGCGAAAACGTTTTTGTTGTTCGTGATGGAATACTTTATACACCAGAGCTGACGGCTTGCTTAGACGGCATCACTCGCAGAACTGTCATCACTTTAGCCAAAGAAGAGAATTTACAAGTCATAGAAAAGCGCATTACTCGAGACGAAGTTTATATTGCTGATGAAGCGTTTTTTACCGGCACAGCAGCAGAAGTTCTACCCATTTGCGAACTGGATGGCAGACGCATCGGCTCGGGCCATCGAGGCCCTATCACAGAACGTTTACAATCTCTTTATTTTGATTGTGTACTGGGCAAATTGCCTAAGCACACTCAATGGATTACATTGACTCAATAGCCAATATATCAGACTGTCTCTGTCTTTTTCACTCGTAATTTTACAGCAAGCTCACCAGAGCTAAACACTCTCATGCCAGTTCGTGTTTGTAATTGCAACTGCCCCTGCTCATCAATACCACATGCCCGCCCATACGCCACACAATCATTATGATCACCAACCAATAACTCTACTACTTTTCCAAAATAAGCATCATAAGACAGCCAGTGCTTTTGCAGACTAGCCCCTAGACTCTGCATAGACTGCTCACGAAAATCAGCAATACCATCAAATAAAGCTGCAATTAATAAACCGGCTACCTGATTCCGATCCCAACAAGTACCAGCCTGCATTTTACTTAAACTGATCCAAGGTTGGCTAATATCACACGCGGCATCGTCCTGCATATTGACATTCAAACCAACACCAATACAGACCCAGTATGAAGACGAAGACTCATACACAGGCCAAGTGTGAATCAGGATACCACCCAGCTTTTGTTGTGCAAAGATTAAATCATTAGGCCACTTAATTTGGATGTTCAATCCCGTCAGTTGAGTTAAGCATTCTGCCAAACGCAGACCCATAGCAATGGAAATCATTCCGCTAATTTTTTGAACAGGCATTTTGACGACAAAGGTCAGATAAATATTTTCTGCAAAAGGTGAAACCCAACAACGCTCATAACGCCCTTGCCCTTTAGTTTGATGCTCGGCTAAAAACACATGTGTTTGATAGCAATCTATAGGTACATGACCTAAAGCTTTAATAAAACGTTGTGCTTCAGCTTGCGTTGAATCCAAGGATTGATAAAGATGCAAACCTAATAAATCCTGTAAATGGGTTGGCTTAAGCTGCGCTAATACAGGGGCTTCTTTCAGTAAAGCCGGTTTTTCACAGGCTTGTAAACATTTACACACGACGAGAAAACTTCAGCATACGTTCTAATGGTTGTAACGCCTTAGAAATCAAAGCAGGATCTATATACACTTCATTATCACCTGTTTCCAAACTATCAGCTAAATTATGTAATTGATTCAACGCCATCCAAGGGCAATGCGCACAACTTTGACAAGTTGCACCAACCCCCGCAGTTGGAGCCACCAAAAACGTTTTATCAGGGCACGTTTGCTGAAGTTTATAAAAAATTCCACGATCAGTAGCAATAATAAAAGTAGAATGCGGCAAATCTTGTGCGGCTTGAATAATTTGACTGGTAGAACCCACAACATCAGCCATAGCCACTACCGATTCAGGGGACTCAGGGTGCACCAATACCGCTGCTTGGGGGTATTGAGCTTTCAAAGTCACAATACCTTCGGCTTTAAATTCCTCATGCACAACACAGGACCCTTCCCAAATCAACATATCCGCCTGTGTTTGTTGCCTAAGATAGTGGCCCAAATAACGATCAGGTGCCCAAATCACGGATTGTCCCTGTCCACGCAGATACGTGAGCACTTTGACCGCTATACTGGAGGTCACCACCCAATCGGATCTGGCTTTCACTGCAGCAGAAGTATTGGCATAAACCACAACTGTGCGCTCTGGATACTGATCACAAAAATCGGAAAACTCCTCCACAGGACAACTTAAATCCAAAGAACATTCTGCATTCAGACTCGGCATAAGCACAGTTTTATGAGGGCTTAAAATCTTAGCCGTTTCGCCCATAAATCGAACGCCTGAGACCAATAAACACTGCGCGGGATGATCGCGGCCAAAACGAGCCATTTCTAACGAATCAGCTACACAGCCCCCCGTTTCCTCAGCCAAAGCTTGAATGTCGGAGTCCGTATAATAATGCGCTACAATCACCGCGCCTTTGGCTTTCAAAAGCGCTTTAACACGCGCCTTGCAGGCTTCTTTTTGCTCTAAAGTAAGCTCGACTCGTTGAGCCTGAGCATTGTGCAAGGCTGTCTCTATCAGCTGAGAATGAGCAATGCTCATAATTTTTGTCCACTCCTGATTCTCATTCACCACCCATAACTGATATGACAATCAATCTGCAACATTTCTGCAATTGATCTAAAAACAAATAGCTCTTAGTATATGAAGTATATGGGGGCAACACCAAACTCTGAAGTTTAAAATAATAAAGTACGCAAGTATCTCCTAAATAGATAGAAAAAGTCTAGCGTTTAAAACCAAACTGACAGGCAAAATGTCAACAGCATTTGTAAACTGACTTTGACTACTGCTCATAACCCAGCATAACCAAAACTGTTTATACTCTGGCCATTTCTAGCCACTTGAACAAATGACTAATCTAAATAAAATCGATCAGCAATCGCTACTTTTAACAGAAACCATCATGATCGCGTATGCAGCTCACCCTAGGGGATGAAAACGGAGCTATCCTCCACCGTTTTGATCAATTCCGACAAGAGTACAATGCTCATTCACGAGTATTGAGCAATTTGATAAACCGACAGCAACACCTTGTGATGCGCGGACTATTGCACTACAATACTATTTTTATATACAGGTCTTATAGCATACTTGTACACGTGCTATCCTAACTCAAAAGCAATGATTACTCACTATGTCATGGGATAGAAATAAAAGCACTTCCGAACAGTTGATGGTAGAAGTTCTTGCGGATACAAAGCAAGCATTAACATTGGATGAGATTGTTTCAGAGATACAACGTCGCGATCCTTCTGCATTGACTGGAAAAACACCCAAAAACTCACTCTATTCTGTTGTTTATAGACGCGAAAAAAGAAGAGCAGAGCGAGGCCTTAACTCGCTTTTTAAAACCAAAACCCGCGGAAGCTCGACATACTACAGCCTTAATCTTAAGGGAATGGATGCCATTGGCGATGAGGATATTAGAAAAATGAAGATCCCACATGTAATACCTTACCAAGGGAGCAAGAGAAAACTTGCACCACAGATTCTTGACTATATACAACATGAAGTGAAAGGCACAGTTTATGAGCCTTTCGCCGGTTCCGCAGCTATTACTATAGCAGCTGCAACCTCTAAAATCGGGAATAGCTATGTGATAGGTGATAAGTTTTCTCCACTTATAAGTTTGTGGGAGTTAATAATCAAAGACCCAAATTACGTAGCAGAGAAATATGAGAGAATTTGGAATGAACAGCTTGACGATCCTAAAAGCTATTTCCTGGATATAAGAAAACAATTCAACTCGGAGCCTGACCCGGTAAAGCTCTTGTACTTAGTAGCCCGTTGCGTTAAAAATGCAATCCGATTTAATGCCAATGGAGAGTTTAATCAGTCATCAGATAATCGTAGACTCGGGATGAGACCTGAAAAGGTCTCAAAGGAATCTTTTGCTATTTCATCAGTTCTAGAAGGAAAAACGAAGCTGGTGGCCGGTGACTTTATGGAAATTCTACAGGATGCTGGCCCTGATGATTTGGTTTATATGGACCCACCATGGCAAGGAACAAGCCTCAAAAAAGACCCTAGATATGCCTATTTGCTTGATATAGATGAATTGATAGCCGGCCTAAAGGATCTAAACGAAAGAGGTGTTCCCTACCTTCTTTCATTTGATGGAACATGTGGCGACAAGAGTTATGGAAAAAAGCTACCTGATTATCTAAAGCTTGAAAGAGTAGACTTAAATGCGGGCCGTTCTTCACAAGCTACATTATTAGGTCGAGACGATGTCACGATTGAATCTTTATATCTTTCTCCGGTCATGATTGAAAAAAACCAAGCGAATGTTAAGAATCACGGGGAAATTAAAATATTTGCTTAATCGGAAAACTTTTCAGTAACTATCTCTTTGAGATAGTCCTGAACGGTTTTACCGTTCTCTTTACAGACATTTTCCATTCGGTCATATTCTGCTACTTCTGGACCCTCCCATGTTACATTGATACTCCGCATTTCTTTCATTGCTACATGGGTGTAGCTTTCGGGGTATGCCCAATAACAAGTCTTACAGGCTTCAACATCAAAATTATCAAGTAAATTTCTGCAATGCTCGCAATCCCAAGATTTTGCTCTTTGCATAGACTTCGATAGCAACATGAAATCGTCTGGATTTCTATCGCCTTGTATATCTCCTGATATGTAATATGGTACCCGGTGATCAATTTGCAGTTCGCTTTCGGGCAACTCCTGTTGTGAAATACTACATATTGATCCGTCTCTCTCAATCAACTGTCCTTTCAGTTTTTTGGGAAAATTAATTCTCCCACCAAATTTATGACGCTTTATATCTGCCGCACGACCGAATGTGTATTCTGCTATGGTACGATTATCTGTGCTTTTTGTATTGTTTGTGTCAAGGGGAATACCATTATCCCTTACATCCCCGACAGCCCGTGCACCATGAACGTATCCTTCATTTCGTATATCCTCAGAAGAGATAGAACCATTTTCAAGAATATAGTTAATTACATATACGGCCCGTAAACTACATACTTCTAGAACCTGATTAATGTACTCTAACAGTTCAGATTCTAGTTGATTTCTTATACTCATAATTCTCCTATTAATAAAAGCATTAAAGCAACTGAGATCAGAATCCATGACATCATCAATCCGCTCTCTCATTTTTACTTTAACTTGCTCAGGCGTTATATCACTGCCAAATATCCCGCTCAATGCTCGGCTGAATTCATAGGCCTGTTTAAGCTTTGGTGAATGAGAAAACAATTTATTCACAACGTCTTTTTCATCTTCCGTGAAATATTTTTCTGTTTTCTTAAAATCGCAATAGCTGGCTTAAACTTGGCACAGATTTTATCGCCCAGCGACTTTTTCAATCTCTTTAACTCTGACTTTCTTAATGTTAACCAAACCTCTATGATACAATTTTTTAACATGAAACCGAATTGAACAATGAAAAAGTAGTTTCTTGTTCTGACATGACGCGAAGAGCCTAATTTTTTCAAGAACTTATGGGTATCCAACCAATGATTGCGCCCATAGTATAGTTGGTTCCCGGTACTACGATAACTATTTGGTCATAAAATATTCTTAATATGATTTTTCGTACCATTAGTTGTCATATATTTTAAAGATTAATTTTGGTATAATATTTAAGCGTTCTCAATCTATTAAAAACAGTCTTAATTTTGGTGAAACCTGAATGGAAAATGTTAATAATCTAATATTGGAGCACTTAAAAGCTTTACGTTCAGGACAGGAAAGGCTTGAAAACGAACTTAAAGAAATGAAAGTTCGCTTAACCAGTTTGGAGTCCACTGTTGTAGATGGGCGGAGAGATACAGTACTACAACAAGAAGATATCTACAGACAACAGAGTAGTATTGATCGACTAGGAGATCGTATCGACCGAATAGAGCGTAGACTTGATCTATATAGTGATGATCCTAACCATCCTTCTTACAATCAAGATTAAGATATCAGTAAGAGACACAAAATAAAAAAATCAAGTGAACCTGTCGTAAGCTCTCCACTAAATAATCGATTCCACGCAAAGACGCGAAGAGCCCCACTTTTCGGTTAAAGACAACCGGTTAAAGACAACCGGTTAAAGACAACCAAAAATCTATACTTAATTGACGATAATCGGTTTTTTGAATAAAAAAACACCCCATTTTGATTGTTTATTGACACTTTCAGAACAAAGGAAACTCAGTTTCGTGAAGTAGATAGCAGCAAGCTACTGCAAACTGGTTTACTCTTTATTAAAGAAATTCACTGAAAAATTAACATTTAACTACACTACAGTACATTATATATGTGTTTGGGCTTACTATGGCACTTGAGTTAACATTTGGTACTTTGACAACGAAAATCTTATTGGCCCATTTGAGCTTAGCAGCTTGTTGTCTCAGCTTATTATCCTGCGGTGGAGGCAGCATCGGACCTGACAGCCAATCACCTGACCCTGTCGTAGTCGACTTTCCCATTGCTTACGTCAAACGCAGTTTACCTATTGAAGACCCAGATGATGATGACGACCTACTTGAATACGATATTCGTGAACCTTATGAATTTCGTCCCGGCGCCATTTTATATCTACGCGACTCTGCCTCCCCCTCTGGCTTTGAAACCGCCATCACCGCTAATGTGTTTGTAGATACTCAAACCGGTGAAGAACAACTGTATGATGTCAAAGACCTTGCCAGCTCTTATGACGGCCAAAAACTACTGTTCTCCATGCGCGCTCCAGAAATCGAAGATGCGGACGAAGACGAACAGCCTACTTGGAATATTTGGGAATACAATCTAGAAGATAGCAGCTTAAGAAAAATCATCACCTCAGATATTACAGCCGAAGCCGGTCACGACATCATGCCACAATATTTAGTCGATGGCCGCATTGTCTTTGCTTCTTCTAGACAACGTGGCTCTAAAGCTCGCCTATTGGATGAAGGACGTCCTCAATTCAACGCTCTAGATGAAGGGCGTGACGAAGAAGCCGCCGCTTTACACGTGATGAACAAAGATGGTACTGGCATTGAGCAAATCACTTATAACCCTAGCCATGACCTCAGCCCTCAGATCATGAGTGACGGTCGTATCTTGTTTTCACGCATGGATGGTGCAGGTAATCACAATAGTTTTAATCTCTATACTGTCTACGCAGACGGTACCCAAGTTTCCTTGGCCTACGGTTGGCATAGCCACACTGATATAAACGGTAATACCGTGCAATTCGGACCCTTTACTCTATTAGAGGACAACACGGCTTTAACCTTAACGCAAAACGGGCAAACCACTCTACTCAGCCGCACTTGGTCTGCAATCAACTTCAGCCAATACGTTGAACAAGACCGAACCATCGACAATCAAACCATTAGCGCCGGCACCCCCGAAACCAACCCTATTACTCTGTCAGTAGCTACCGATGCAACCCCTAGTCACAATGGCCGTGTTCATACTTTGACTTCCTTCAACGATGGTACTGGGCGCTATTTAATGTCTTGGTCACCCTGTCGTGTCTTTGATCCTGATGAGATCATCGACGCCAACAACCCCAATACTGTACGCCGCATCTTACCATGCACAGATGAATTACTGACACGTGCAGACATCGAAGAGGCACCCCCACTTTATGGCCTATGGTCTTTAGATGCTTCAGGCCAATCACAACTGCCTATTGAAATCCCAGCAGAAGGTCAAATGATCGCAGACATCACGGCACTGGGCCCTCGCATGATCCCAGCTTTTGCCATGGGCAAAGTAGCCTCAGGCAATATCGATATCACCTTAGTTGATGAAGAAGTGGGCGTCCTGCATATTCGCAGTGTCTACGATTTTGACGGCATCGACACCGCCACCCCTAACATTACAACTTTAAGCGATCCTGCCCAAACAACTGCTGACCAAAGACCTGCACGTTTTTTAAAACTGATCAAATCCGTACCCATGCCAGACGACAATCTAGTTGATCTACCCGGCAGCGCCTTCGGTCGCAGTAACCAACAACTGATGCGTGAAATCATCGGTTATACTCCCATTGCACCAGACGGTTCGGTCAAAATCAAAGTACCGGCCAATGTGCCCTTTGCAATCAGCGTTGTTAACAGCCAGGGTCAGCGCATCAGCGAGCGCCATCAAAACTGGCTACAAGTCTTTCCAGGTGAAACCCTAGAGTGTGTAGGCTGCCACACGGCCAACAGCGAAGTTCCACACGGTCGAATAGAAGCACAGCCCACTTCAGCCAATCCAGGAGCAAGCACCACTGGCCTACCTTTTACCAATACCGATCCAACTCTATTTGCCAATATGGGGGAAACCATGGCTGAGGTCTATACACGCATCAACGGCATTCCCGAACCCTCCATGGATTTATTATTCACCGATGTCTGGACAGATCCAGCCCTACGCACCCCTGATGCTGACCTCAATTTACGTTATGGAGACTTGAGTACAACAGCACCTGTATCAGCCAATAGCTGTTTAAACGATTGGACTGTACTGTGCCGCGCTGTCATTCATTATGAAGACCATATTCATCCTCTATGGTCCGTAGACCGCTCTGTAGTAGACAATGTAGGCACTGTCATTGCAGATAATACATGTACCACTTGCCATGGTTTGGTAGATGCCGCCAACCTGAATCAAGTCCCTGCAGCACAACTAGATCTAAGCGATGGCCCCTCATCAGACGAACCAGACCACTTTAAATCTTACCGGGAATTATTGTTTGGTGACAACGAACAAGAGTTAGTGAACGACGCGCTGGTTGATCGTTTGGTGCCCGTCTTAGACGGCAATGGCAACCCCGTGTTTGAAACCGACGAAAACGGCGATTTAATTCTCGATGCACAAGACAATCCTATTCCAGTGACACAGACTGTAGCCATCACCTCAACCATGAATGTCGCTGGTGCATTAAACAGCGGCCGATTCTTTCAAATCTTCGAGCAAGCCGGCCCTACCGTTGATCATCGAAACTTCTTAAGCAATGCCGAACTTAGATTAATTGCCGAATGGCTAGACCTCGGGGCGCAGTATTATAATGACCCTTTTGTGGTTCCACAAAATTAAGGATCTTCCACACAAAGAGACGAAAAACAGCCATGAGCGATGCGATTTTCGTCACCCTAGGTGATGAAAATCGCATTTTCACGGTAAAATATAAAGCACACATAAGAGAGAGCTTACGACAGGTTCATACAACTAATTCATGCACCTTTCGATGCAAAATACTCGAAAACTCCTCCGAAAATGTTTGATACTGATTGACTAAAGTTTCAGATTTTGTTACAAATCGATTATAAGCCATCACTGCTGGAATAGCTGCAAACAGGCCCATAGCAGTAGCCAAAAGTGCTTCAGCAATATCCGGTGCCACCACTTGCAAAGTCACTTGATTTTGCTGCGCTAACGATAAAAAAGAATTCATGATGCCCCATACAGTACCCAGCAAACCAATATAAGGGCTGATCGACCCTACTGTCGCCAGAAAGGGTAAATGCTTCTCTAAATAATTTTGCTCTTTAACCAACACAACTTTCATCGATCTTTGACAACCCTCCATGATGGCTGTTGCATCCTGACCAACTACCTGGCGTAAGCGGGCAAACTCCTTAAATCCTGCCATAAAAATACCCTCCTGCCCCTCATGCACCTCGTTTTCATTATTCAACTCCATATACAAACGCCTTAAATCTACACCAGACCAAAAACGCCCCTCAAAATGCGCTAAAGATTTAGTCGCATAAGATAAAATACGCATTCTTTGAAAAATAACCACCCAAGAAAAAAATGAAAACCCCAATAAAACTAACATCACAAGCTGCACCGGTACACTGGCACTGAGCACTATACTCCAAGCATCTAAAGACTCCGACACAATACTTCTCCTTAGGCGTTCTGTTCAATAGAATCTTGCGTGGACTTATTCAGACCAAAATGCAAATAAGCTTGCTCGGTAGCCACGCGACCACGAGCAGTGCGCTGAATAAACCCTTGTTGCAATAAATAAGGCTCTACAACTTCTTCTAACGTACCTGCTTCCTCACTGATGCTGGCTGATAAACTGTCTACGCCCACAGGCCCGCCACCAAACTTTTCAATAATCGCCAACAACACCTTATGGTCCATTACATCCAAACCCTGCGAATCAACCTCCAGCATTGTCAACGCTTGCTCAGCAGCCTGCTGTGTAATCTGAGCATCGGTTTTAACCTCAGCATAATCACGCACCCGCCGTAATAAACGATTGGCTATCCTCGGCGTTCCACGTGAGCGCTTGGCAATCTCAAGTGCGCCTACTTGATCCATATTAAGCTTCAAAGCTCTCCCACTGCGCAACACAATCTGTGTCAAATCTTCCACCGAATAAAAATCTAAACGCTGAACAATACCAAATCGATCTCTTAAGGGTGAGGTTAACAAACCTGCTCGCGTCGTTGCCCCAATTAACGTAAAAGGCGGCAAATCTATTTTAATAGAGCGTGCGCTTGGACCTTCACCAATCATAATATCCAGCTGATAGTCCTCCATCGCCGGATAAAGGATTTCCTCAATAACGGGACTTAGGCGATGAATCTCATCAATAAACAGGACATCTTTAGGTTCTAAATTTGTCAATAAAGCGGCTAAGTCCCCTGCCTTTTCTAACACAGGCCCTGAAGTACTTTTAATTTGAGCGTTCATTTCATTAGCAATGATATTTGCCAAAGTGGTTTTACCCAGACCTGGTGGCCCAAAGATCAAAGTATGATCCAGTGCATCTACACGTGCTCTAGCTGCTGAGACAAAAATTTCCATTTGATCACGTACACGCGTTTGCCCTTCATACTCCATCAAACTCATCGGTCTCATGGCACGATCGATGTTGACCTCGTCTGTCTGTAATTGAGCACTGATGAGACGTTCTGGGGCTTCCATAAATTCTGTCTATCCTATTCTTGCAAAGCCATTTTAATCAATTGTTCACTGGAGCAACCTGGCTTATAAACTCGTTTGACCCTATTTTTAGCTTCTTGCGGTTTATAACCAAGTGCTATCAATGCATATTGAGCATCCTGTTCTACTGTAGAGGCGGTCAATGAATGGTCTTTTTCTGATACCACACCAGACGTATCAGCCCCAACCATTTGAGTTTCTTGTAGCCATTTTTGAGCCTTTTCTTGCAACTCAACTACCAGCCTTTCAGCAGTCTTTTTACCTATACCTGGCACTGTCACCAAACTTTGTATTTCCTGCTGGACAATACTCAACGCGAACTGACGCACATCCATACTCGACAAAATAGCTAAAGCCATACGAGGTCCCACACCATTAGCTTTAATTAAATCGCGAAAAAGCTCTCGCTCTTGCTGGACCTGAAAACCAAATAACGTATGTGCATCCTCACGCACCAGAAAATGTGTGTAAAGCACGGCTTGCGTGCCTACTTCAGGTACGTTAAAAAAAGTGGACAGCGGGACATTGACTTCATAGCCCACACCATTGACATCTAATAAGATTACAGAAGATTGTTTCTCAAGCACCTTCCCAACCAACCGACCAATCATTAACGACGCCCTCGCTTTAATACCGGCACCTGTAGCGCTAACGGACTGCCTCGGGTTTGTGTATGACACCAGGCAACCCCCAACGCATCCGCTTCATCGAACTGAGGTAAAAAATTTAATCCCAAAAGAGAGCGAATCATCAGTTGCATTTGATGTTTATCTGCTCCCCCATACCCTACAACCGATTGTTTAATTTGCTTAGCCGAATATTCTGCAACAGACAAGTTGGCTTCTACAGCCGCAACTAAGGCCGCCCCACGCGCCTGCCCCAACTTTAACGCAGTGCTGACATTATAAGCCATAAACACCTGTTCAACCGCTACTTCAGTGGGCACATAGCAGGCAATGACGGCTTTAAGCTCTGCATAAATGCAACCTAACCGCCTAGGCAAATCAGAACCTTGAGTTTTCACCACTCCGCTATGCTTATACTTGACTTTTTTACCCGTAACCTCAAGGAAACCATAACCTGTCACCCGAGAACCAGGATCGATGCCCATGACCACAGTCACAGGCTGCTCTGCATCGACCATATTATCCCTTAGCCATGATCGCCTCTAGCACAGCTTCATCAAAATCAGCATTAGTGTAAACATTTTGCACATCATCTAAATCTTCTAAACGTTCAATCAATTTAATGATTTTTTCAGCAGACTCAATATCAAACCCTTCAACCATAGTACTAGCCGATTTTAGGACATCATAACGCTCAGGTTGAAAACCTGCCATACTCAAGGCTTCTTTGACCTTAGTCAGCTCTTCAGGCGCTGTGATCACCTCTACTGTACCATCACTTAACGTACTGATATCCTCAGCCCCTGCTTCCAATGCTATCTCCATAATAGCATCCTCACTGGTCACCCCAGGGGCAAAGGTAATTTCACCACGCTGCGTAAACAAGTAACTGACAGAGCCTTCCGACCCTAAGTTCCCACCCGCTTTACTAAACACGTGGCGAACATCAGACACCGTACGATTACGATTATCTGTCAGAGTTTCCACCAACACGGCCACACCATGAGGACCATAACCTTCATAAGTGATTTCTTCTAAATTATCAGCGCCATCTTGACCGGCCCCTCGCTTTATCGCGCGATCTATCGTATCTCGGGTCATGTTAGCCGATAAAGCTTTATCTACGGCTGTGCGCAAACGAGGATTATCTTCTAATACACCCCCTCCCAATTTAGCAGCAACCGTAATCTCACGTATCAGCTTAGTAAATACCTTACCCCGCTTTGCATCTTGAGCTGCTTTACGATGCTTTATATTCGCCCATTTACTATGTCCAGCCATAACTGTTCTATCCTTACTTTGTGTTAAGCACTCCAACAGTCAAAACCGGCGACATTACCACTTCAAATCTATACAGACAAGGCTTTCCCGAGACTAAAGTTCCACTGTAGGTTTTTTCAACAAAACTGATTATTTTTTAAACCTGTTTTGAACTAGGCCGTCAAAATCCCAGAAATATTTTTCCCAGTTTTTGGACCTATATTATTGCATAGCACGAGCAGGACGGTACTCCGTGTTTTTGAATGAATATCCTTTCTGTGGCTTTTGATCTAACAGATCAAATTGCCCGATATATCGATAGACCCTTTATTTATAGAGCTTTTCCCCTCTACCTTCCACGCGTACCACAAGCATTTAACTTCATCTAAATCATCATGTACCCGTTTCTGGTGCAGGCTCATTAGATTTTTCTGAATACACCACCTCATATTCAGGACTCTTATTTCTGGAAAATATATCTACAATACAGTCGGTTACAGCATTTTTTAACCCAGTTTTTGGACCTCCCTTTGAAAGTGGTATTAACTCGAAATATGTATCTTTTATTTCACTCGCTAAAGTCTCGATTTGTCCAGGATGGGGTAGCACCTGACGAGCCTCCTCAAGCGTCGGTTCACCACTCATAGCAGGTAACCGCATTGCAATTCGTTTCGCATCTTTAATATCGCCCGTACCATGCTGCTTTGACAGCCCAAAAAATGACTCCAGAGGATCAGTGGTAACAGGCAAGCCTACTTCCCTTAGATCCAGCTGATCTGCAATTTCCAGCTGATTCTTCGCCCATTCAACAAAACCAGACCTGATTCGTGATGTTGGTGGGATGGACTCTATGATTGTTGCGCACTCCTCAAAAGTTTTTTGGCTGAGGCCATGATTTTTGATCAGTGCTTGGCATACCAGCAAAGGCTCTGCATCACGAGCAAAACGTTCAATAAAAGTTTTGCATTCTGGCAACCCGTTCATTTTATCTCTTAGTTTTTGCAACATAGGCGTCTTGGCTGCTCTACCTTTGCCAGAGTGTCTCAGTAAGTTTTTAGCCCAAGTGACCAATTTATGAAGGTTCATAAATCTAGCCTTTGTTGATACTTTTGGCGGCGCTAAGCAAGCAAGTGACGATTGCTTGAAAGCTGATACGACCAGAGACAAACAATTGAAGGGTGATGTGAATAAGGTCTGATTTTTCCATTGGCTTCGTTTGGTTGTCAAGTTGAGCTTTTAGTTCTTTATTTTCTTGTTTGTCGGGTCACTGGCTGCGGTAACGTAGCCAGTGACCCGACTCTTGTTTAAGCCGATCTCGCTCGCGTCTCATGCGCTTGAGTTCTTTTTCTAGTTTACGATTCTCACTACCACGATCAATTGACTTGCCTTTCCAGTTTGCTCTGCTTTTTTTCAACTTAGATATTTTGCTCATGATCCATTTTCCTTGAGGCTTAATAAGAAGGGTAACAATCTCAGAGGAAGAGAATTGA
>JANQJO010000032.1 GCA_028281605.1 Pseudomonadales bacterium | reverse complement strand
TCCTCGCTTTTTTACAAGTGGGAAGAGTGCACTACTTTGCCTGGAGAATATATAGATATTACTTGCTCAATAGATTAGCATGGACTCTGAATAGCTGTCGTCAGACGCCTACAACTAAGGGTATAAGGCAGCTGATGCCTTTTCATGCCTTGGCTCTTGATTATGTATCTACATCGGATACACTAAGGAATATGTAGATACGAAAAATGGAGGCAATGTATGCGCATCGAATCAGAGATCAAAAAATGGGGTAATAGCCTAGCATTGCGAATAACAGGAGCTATGGCAGATAAGCATCAATTTGAGGAGGGTTGTAAGGTTTTAGTGGATGTTACAGAAGAAGGCTTACTGATTAAGCCCGCAAAGCGAGATCGCAGCATCAAGTTGCCTTTTTCCGAAGATGAACTGCTTGATGGGCTCACAGGGCAACAGGCACATGCTGATGAACTGGCAGAGCCTTTTCAAGACGAAATGGGGGATTGATGAATAGTCGATATGTACCGGAACGAAACCATATCATCTGGTTGGATTTTGATCCAATAAAAGGTAAGGAGATTGGGAAATATCGTCCTGCCTTAGTTCTTTCCAGCAAAAAATATAATGAGCAAACAGGACTTTTAATCTGTTGTCCTATCAGCACCAGTATTCGAGGTGCAAAGACCGAAGTACCAGTGAACAATTTAGATAACAAATCTGTAGTTGCAGCTAGCTTGATTCAAACTTTGTCATGGAAGAATAGAAAAGCGAAATTTATAAATGAAGCTGAACACAACGTGATAGATGATGTATTAGTTCGCTTATTACCTCTAATTGGTGCCGATAGGCTGGTTGAAAAGTTTATCGCTAATTCAGGTTAATCACACTTTACAAGATGACTTGGGGGAAAAATGCCGTTCTTAAAACATGGGTATTTGGAATATATCAGTCCGGCTCGGGGATCTAGCATTGGGTAAAACCACGGCAAATCTGGAAGAGCCCCACTGGTTTGACCAGTGGACTCCTTATGGCTTGGCCTTTAGAATAAGTTTTAAATGACATGTAGAATAAACCTCCGAAGGCTTGGCGGTCCACTTGGAGGAGAAAACCAAGTTACCTTACAAGAACATAATAAACAGCCATGAGCGATGCAATTTTCGTCCATGCATCCGCTCTAAATGTTAAAGTTATTTCGTGACCATTCCTTAGCCTAATCGGGTTAAAAACTAGCTTTTTCAGTCGCAAAATCAGTTTTATATGATATGATAATGCTTGCCGTTTGAAAGGGTTCAAAGTTACAGGCTCGTTTTTGATTATAGCGTGAGCGCTTCTAACATGGATAAGGATGTACACTTTCGCAATATTGGGTTGACAGGTAGACTGTCAGGCCGTTCTGTCTCGCAAACTATCGAACAACTTATACAAATTTTGTCAAAACAAGATATCAATATTGTTCTAGAATCAAGTATCGCGCAGGCATTTGCCCATCACACACTACAAGAAAGCAGTCTACGCCTATTAGGAGAGGTTGTTGATTTAGTCATTGTTGTTGGGGGAGATGGGTGCTTATTAGGCACTGCGCGTGCGCTTGCAAAATATGATACACCGGTCGTAGGGGTTAATAGAGGCCGTTTAGGTTTTTTAACAGATGTATTACCACAACAACTTGAGCAGCGTTTAGCTGAAATTTTATCAGGCCAGTTTATTTTAGAGGAGCGTTTTTTATTAGATTGCTTAGTAAAGCGCCAAAGAAACCGAATAGGCTCAGGGGATGCTTTAAATGATGTGGTGTTGCACCCTAGTAAAGTAGTGGAAATGCTAGAGTTTGAACTTTTTATAGACGGCCAATTTGTTTACGCACAACGTTCAGATGGTTTAATAGTAGCCACTCCGACAGGTTCAACGGCTTATGCTCTCTCTGGAGGTGGGCCTATTATGCACCCCCAATTAGATGCTATAGTAATGGTACCCATGTTTCCTCATACGTTGTCCAGTAGACCTATTGTGGTTAACAGTAACAGTGAAATTAAAATTATCATGGGCCAGATTAAGCAGGCGCCCCCACATATTAGTTGTGATGGTCAAGAAGGTATTCAGCTTGCAGCAGAAGATGTTATTTATATTCGTAAAAAGCCTCATAAATTACGACTTTTGCACCCAAAAGAGCATACATTTTATGAGGCTTGTAGATCCAAATTAGGTTGGAGTCACCGATTAGCCTAAGGCTCTTATGAATCTGATAAGGAAAGAGTATAAAATGGTAAAAAATGATAGAACCAGCTTTGTATTAGTCATCCTAGTATTTTTAAGCTTATGTTCTCATCCTGCTTCAGCTCAAACATTGAGTTTTGCTGATGAAACTGGAGAGGTTGTTAAAGAGGGAGAGGGCTTTCTAATTCGACTGATAGACACACCCGGCAGTAAATTTAAAACTGTCGAGGCATTATTTACTGTTGATGCCTTACCTGAAATTTGTTTTCAAGTGATTACAGACGTTGAGCACTACCCTCAATTCATGCCTAATGTGATAGAAACTCGCCGTATTCCAGAACCCTTGCCCCAACCTCTTGCTACTTTTAAACGTTATGAATATGTTGCCAAACTTGCCATATTCAGATACGACTATATTCTAGATTTACATGTAACCCAACAAGAAAATCAATATCAGTTACACTGGGAATATGTTGAGGGAGACTTCAGAGATAACAATGGTGTTTGGACCATTAAACCTAGCAATACAGATGAGCAAGTTGCTATAGTCCATTTCAAGATTTTTATAGACCCAGGCCGATTTGTTCCCTCTCGGATCGCTAATAGTTTGATATATGAATCTGTTCCTTCGATGATTGAGTCTATTAGAAATAGAGTACAAGATGAAAGATATCAATACACAACCATTGTTGATCTTTAGGAAAAGAAATTGAATATTACAGTCATTGGTACGGGCTATGTAGGTTTAGTTACGGGTGCTTGCTTTGCAGAAATGGGCAATCATGTTGTTTGTGTGGATATTGATCAAAGAAAAATTGATCAGTTAAAGGCAGGTGTTATTCCTATCTATGAACCGGGTTTAGATGCACTGGTTAAACGTTGCATCAATGAAGGTCTACTTGAGTTTACGATCGATCTATCTATTGCGATGAGTAAGGCCCAGGTTTTCTTTATTGCCGTGGGGACTCCACCTGGTGAGGATGGTTCAGCCGATTTAAGCCATGTTTTGGCGGTGGCTAAATCTTTAGGTGAACACTTAACACAATACGCTGTCATTGTAGACAAAAGTACCGTACCTGTTGGTACAGCTGAAAAAGTTAAAGAAACAATCCATCAAGCTTTATTAAAACGCAAACTTACTGTACCGTTTGATGTAGTCAGCAATCCTGAGTTTTTAAAAGAGGGGGCTGCACTGGACGATTTTATGCGACCTGATCGCATCGTCATAGGGGTTGACAGTGAAGAGGCCCAGACCATTATGGAAGAGTTGTATGCCCCTTTTGGGCGGATACGTGATAAAGTCCTCGTGATGAGTGTGAGAGCTGCAGAAATGACAAAATATGCCGCTAATGCCATGCTAGCGACTAAGATTTCCTTTATGAATGAAATGGCCACCCTATGTGAACGTATGGAGGTTGATGTAGAGCAAGTTCGGCGTGGCATAGGGTCGGATCAGCGAATTGGGTATTCATTTATTTACCCAGGTTGTGGCTATGGCGGCTCTTGTTTTCCAAAAGATGTGAAGGCACTGATTCAAATGGCAATTGAGCACGACTTTGATCCAGTATTATTAAAGTCGGTTGAGTTAAGAAATACTCGTCAGAAGCGCTTTTTATTTGAAAAAGTCTCGAAATATTTTGGTGATGATTTAACAGGTAGAGTTTTTGCAGTTTGGGGTTTAGCGTTCAAACCCGGTACAGACGATGTGCGTGAAGCTTCTTCTTTGGTATTAATTGAAGCCTTAATTAAAGCAGGTGCTTCAGTAAAGGCTTATGACCCTGTTGCCAGTCAAACGGCTGCAAATGCACTGCCAGCTGAATGGATTGAAAACAGGCAAGTGCAGTTTTGTGGTCAGCAATATGATGTAATACCCAGAGCAGATGCTCTTATATTGGTAACTGAATGGAAGTTTTTTCGCCAACCTGATTTTGAATGCTTAAAGCATGGACTGAAACAACCTGTTATTTTTGATGGTCGTAACCAATATGATCCCATAAAGTTGAAAGAACAAGGCTTTGTTTATTTTGGCATAGGGCGAGAAACTGTTTGAAAATTTTTTTGTCTCTACTCTAAAATCAGGAAAACAGCCATGAGCGATGCGATTTTCGTCACCCTAGGTGGTGAAAATCGCATTTTCACGGTAAATCAGGAAGTTTTTTTGTAATAAGTAAAGCCTTGAAGCAGCTGGGTGAAAGATTTTTGAATATCAGTACCTTGCGAATAAATTTCAAGCAATAGTGACATTTGACGTTCAATTGTATCTGATAGCATTTGTTGTTGAGTGTCTTTTAAGTCAAAAGTATTGGCCATGTTGCTGATTTCTAGCATCAATTTATTCATCATATTTAGTACTTTTTTCTCATGTGTTTTAAATTTTTTATTAATGCTGAGAACTTCATCTTCAGAGTCTGTCAACAAAGCTTGCATGTGGTTTGATTTTCCTTGCTTAAGCTCAAATTGATGACACAGATTGCCGATACAAAGCTCTAAACAGTTGCCAATTGTCACTAACAGATTTTTGATAGTTTTTTTTGTAGGTTCAGGTACGTTACGCACGAGCAAAGAACTTTTGTCAAAACTAGCTAGTATCAGTGGTTCACGATCTAAAAACTTTGTACTTGAGTGATGGTAGTTTTTATCGGCTAAAGATTCTCTGAAAGACAGCATAAGTTTTTTTTCTAGAGGTCGATCTATACCATCATCACGGTAGTAATAGTCTTCTGAGTAGGTGTGAAAGATAAGACTGCTGGGCAACTCTAATTTCTGGGTCAATTGAAACGTGTGCTGGGCTAATTGGTCAAAAGTTCTGATGTAAGCTAAACCTTGGAAAAATTTTAATAAATCATCTAAATAACTGGAGGCGCTAAAGCGGTGTGGCTTAGCGTTTGAATACTGTATTTTTCTTTCGATTCTTTTTGATTTTTGATAATTTTCTATGGCCACATCTATGATTGCAATAATATTTTTTGCTTCAAAGGGTTTGGCAATACAATAACTACCTCCACTTTGATATCCAGCCATGATATCTTCTAAATTATCCAAGTCTGACATAAAAACCACAGGTAAATGTTGAAATTTGGGGTTTTGTTTAATTCTCTGGCAAAATGAAAAACCATTGTCTTTTGACATGATTACATCAGTTAAAAGCAAATCTGGTGTTGTCGTTTCTAGTACTGACAAACAGTCTTGTGGACTGCTGAAACAATTTAAAGAATAAGGTTGGTCTTCTAATACGTATTTTAGGATACTAAGGTCAATACCATCATCATCTACTGCAAAAATCGTGTACGTGTTTGCCATTAATTTGCTACTTTTTAGTTGCAACCAAAAGAGATATAAGGCTCTTTTTCATTTTAGACAAATTGGGCGCAGAATATGTGCCAATGATGATCAATATCAGTTATTATTATGCTTTGTTGATAACACAGTTTAGCTTGTCATACTCGAAAAAGCCGTCATACTGTGCACAGAAAAAATCTATGATGACACCCTCATGTGCTTCTGCCAAAAAGTTATATTTTAAGATGTTTGATATGAGAGAGATAGGATGTTTATTAAGAAACTAAGAGGATTGTTTTCTAACGATCTGTCTATCGATTTGGGCACAGCTAACACACTTATTTATGTGCGTGATCGTGGTATTGTATTAGATGAACCTTCTGTAGTAGCTATTCGTCATCATAATGGTCAAAAGAGTGTGGCTGCCGTGGGGACCGATGCCAAACGTATGTTGGGTAGAACACCTGGTAATATCACAGCCATCCGACCTCTTAAGGATGGTGTGATTGCTGATTTCCATGTAACTGAAAAGATGTTGCAACACTTTATCCACAAAGCCCACCAAAATAGTTTTATCACACCTAGCCCAAGAGTATTAGTGTGTGTGCCTTGTAAATCGACCCAAGTAGAGCGTAAAGCGATTAAAGAGTCGGCTTTAGGAGCTGGCGCTCGAGAAGTGTACTTAATAGAGGAGCCTATGACAGCAGCCTTAGGTGCTGGATTGCCTGTAGAGGAGGCCAGTGGTTCTATGGTGGTTGATATTGGGGGGGGTACCACAGAAATCGCAATCATTTCTTTAAATGGGGTTGTTTATTCTGAGTCGGTTCGAGTGGGAGGTGATAAGTTTGATGACGCAATTGTCACCTATGTACGTCGTAACTTTGGTGCTTTGATTGGTGAGGCCACAGCTGAACGTATTAAACAAGAAGTAGGGTGTGCTTATCCCAGTGTTGATATGCTAGAGATTGACGTTAGAGGTCGAAACTTGGCAGAAGGCGTACCAAGAAGCTTTACGTTGAAAAATACAGAAGTTCTAGAAGCATTGCAAGAGGCTTTGAGTGCTATAGTAGGGGCTGTAAAAAATGCTTTAGAGCAATCACCTCCTGAACTCGCTTCTGATATTGCAGAAAAAGGCTTGGTTTTGACTGGTGGAGGAGCATTGTTGCGTGATTTAGAGAGTCTCATCAGTGAGGAAACCGGCTTACCTGTCATTGTTGCTGATGATCCATTGACTTGTGTGGCTCGTGGTGGAGGTAAGGCTTTAGAAATGATGGAAAAAAGGGGGTTTGATCTATTTTCAGCAGATTAGGATTTGTTAAAAAACAGCTATGAGCGATACCTTAAGCGTCACTCCAAGTGATGAAAAAGGTGATTTTTATGGTAACAGCCATGAGCGATACAATTTTCGTCACCCCGGGTGATGAAAATTGTATTTCACGGTAATAAGTTTGACACTAAGTCCTTAGTCAGAGTGATTGAAAGAAAATCATCGGAGTCACTTTATCGAAACCATTTTTATTAAAGGGAGTTCTCCTGGGTATCGCTTAATAATAGCGCTCCTATTATCTTTAGGAGCCATGATGTTAGAATACCGTTACGATTACCTATCTGTATTGCGGCATGCCTTAGGCTATGTTGTAGAACCACTCTTATTTGTGGCAAATGCTCCGTTGAGTGTCTCTAATAAAATTGATGAGCATTTCACAACCTTAACTGAGTTGAAAAGTGATAAAATCAAACTGGAACAAGAGCTCTTATTAATAGGGCGTCGTTTACAAAAATTGTCTGCTTTAACAGCTGAAAATAAACGCCTACGCAGTTTGTTAAAATCCTCAAAAGAAGTTAAAGAAAAGGCAGTTATTGCTCAAATTATAGGTGTTGATAGTGATCCTTACCGCCATGAAATCATTTTAGATCAGGGGCTACGGGAGGGTATCAAGGTAGGCCAAGCCATTCTAGATGAAAATGGCTTGATGGGGCAAATAACGGCTGTAGGTCCTTTGGTCTCTCGTGCTTTACTGATTTCGGATGTGGAACATGCCATTCCCGTGCAAGTGAACCGTAATGGAGTTAGAGCTATTGCTGTTGGCGGTGGTTATTTAAACAAACTTAAACTGATTCATGTGCCTGATACGACTGACTTATTAATAGGGGATTTATTGGTAAGTTCAGGTTTAGGCGGTGTTTTTCCAGCAGGGTACCCAGTAGCTGAAATCAGTTATATTGAACATGATCCTGGCCTTCCCTTCGCGATCATTGAGGCTAAGCCCAAGTCTCGTTTGGATCGCCGCCGTCACGTGTTAATTGTCATGAAAGGGGGGGGATGAATGTCAAGGGTTAACCCTTTTGTCATAGGGGGGAGTATTACTTTTGCTGCGGTGTTAGATGTGATCAGTTTGCCTGCTTGGTTGGCTTTTTTTTGGCCTCAATGGGTGTGTTTATTGGTGATTTACTGGGCTATGACAGTGCCTAGATCATTTGGTGTTTTGAGTGCATGGTTTGTAGGGGTGTTTATTGATGTAATGCATACTAATCCTTTAGGTCAGAATTCTATGGCTTTGTCTTTGGTCGCTTACTTCAGTTATTTATTGCATTTAAGAGTTCGCATTTTTACTCACTGGCAGCAATGTTTAATGGTGTTTATGTTAGTCGGTATTTATTTGTTAGTCATGCGTACCTTAAGTGGTTTGTTTGGACATGTCACTGAGTCTTTGTTTTACTATTTACCAGCCTTGGTCAGTGGTTTATTGTGGCCAGTTGTAGTTTTATGTATGCAAATAACGAATCAATATTCAAAGACATCTATACCAAGAGTATAAGTGTGGTATGTTTGTTATACTTTGGATATTGGATAAATGGTGCGTCAGAATAAAGTTTGGAGGATTTTTTACAAGACCGCAGTTTACACTACAGTCGCGGTATTTTTAAAACAATTTCAACCACAAAAGATCTAAAAGCTTTAAGTATCTCTGTGATCTGGACCAAGTAGAACAAAAATTGACAAAATACGCAGCTTATATGGCTGATTGCTATTTTATTATTACAGCAGGTACAGCGTTACCAGCTTATGTATACCTTAACTTCAGCTACAACTACGGCTAATCGCATTATGCTAGGCCGGGCTTTACCAAGAAAATTGCATTTACACGGTAAATATCAAGGTCTTACAAAAAAAGTATGCAAATTGATCGCTTGCAAACTAAGATTAAGACAAGGTGACCCTTTACAGGATTAAAGCACCTAAATCGTTTAGAGCAAGTATTAGGAACGAGTAATCGAGTAGTGAAGTGGCTTCAGTTGAGTATGATGAAAGGTGAGCACTTTTGATCGTGATTTTCTGATTCAAGCACAAGACATTTTTTTGTGTAATAGTGTGTGTGGCATTATTCCTGTTATTCTTATAGATAATAAAGCTTATAAAATTGGTGTGCTAACACGCACAATACAAAGTGAGTTAAGTCAACATGTAGTTTCTTTTTTATGATGAGAGTAATTGTTGTCTTGTTTATTTTTTTGATGGTTAGTGTCGGTGTAGGCGCTGCTGTTTTTTTGAATCAAGCGTTAAACCACTCTGTTCGGTTGGACGCTCCTGTTATCATTGTGGTTAAATCCGGTGATACTTTGCGCAAAGTGGTTTATGAATTAGAGCGTCAGCGTTTATTAATTTATCCTGAGTGGATGATTCTTTTGTCACGATATAAAAAAGAAATGGCCAGGGTACAAGCAGGAGAATACGAATTTGAAGGTTTGGTTAAAGTCACAGATGTACTGCAAACTTTACAGCAAGGTAAGGTAAGGCGATATCAAGTTGCTTTGATTGAAGGAGAAACTTTAAACGTTTGGTTAAAGAGATTAAAAAAGCAAACAGCACTTAAATCAGTACTTAACATTGACTCATTGGAACTATTAACCGATGCATTGGGTAAACCCTCTGGTGCGGCTTTAGAAGGTTTATTTTTTCCAGATACTTATGTTTATCGCAGAGGGGATACGGATCTTAAGATATTACAGCAAGCTTATGAACAAATGCAGACTGTGTTGAGTGAGCAATGGTCAAGCAGAGATGTGGATTTACCTTATGCTTCTGCTTATGATGCGTTAATCATGGCTTCAATTATTGAGAAGGAGACAGGATTAGCTGAAGAGCGGCCTAGAATAGCTGGTGTATTTGTACAAAGGTTATTAAAAAATATTAAGTTACAAACTGATCCAACGGTTATTTATGGTTTGGGGGATAAATTTGATGGTAACTTAACCCGTCGGCATTTACGTCAAGATACGCCATTTAATACCTACGTACATAAAGGTTTACCACCTACACCGATTGCCAGCGCAAGTTTGGCATCTATACATGCAGCTTTACACCCGGATTTACGAGATGAAATCTTTTTTGTAGCCAGAGGTGATGGCAGCCACCACTTTTCTAAAACACTCAAAGAGCATAATGCTGCGGTACGGCGTTATCAATTAAAGCGTTAATAACTTTAACATTTGTCGCTCCTGAACTCGCTTTGCTCAAGTTTGTATCCCTTTGTATTAAATCTATGAGGGTACAAAATAGGCAAGATAAAAATTACGATAAAAATAGGGTGAAGTATGCCGAGAAAGTTGATACTTTCATTGCAGATAGCTTTTCCATTTTCACCCACTTTGATTGTTTGTTCGGCTTCATTACTGATGTCGGTATTGTCTGTCACTGTTAATACAACAGTATAGTCGCCTGCATTATTGTAGGTATGAGAGACTTGCGGACCACTGATGCGGGTTCCGTCACCCAAATTCCAATTGTAGCTAATTATATCTCCATCAAGATCTGCGCTTTGTTCTGCGTTAAAGCTAAAAGTATTAGCTTCGCAAACAGTAGTGAAACGTGCAAGTGGAGTTAGATTTTCCAATGTGGAAATAATATCAACAAAAACAGCTGAGACAGCCCCTTTATTTTGATCAGTATCTTGGGCTTGTAGGAAAAGGGTATGCCTACCAGGGCTCCAGTTACTAGTATTCAGGCTGATCGTGACTCTTTCTGTAGTTTGGTCAAAAGCATCATCAATGGTTGTTAAAGCTGCTGTTGCTTGATTATCTGGAGCCCAAGGAACTTGGTCGACATAGACTGCTACTGAAGCAATAGCTTGGGTAGGCTCTATACCATTTAGTGTAGAGTAGCGATCATCCTTGGCTAATGCGTTAACTGTTATTGTGCTCCCTGCTTCTACTGAGATTGTGTTGCTCATATTATTGATAGTGATAGCTTCTAGATCAGGTCCGTAAGCTGTTTGATAGGGTGTTCTAAGGACTTTTGCTGCATATAATAAAGAGTCTAAATTAGGTTGTTTAATTGTGTTTTCATAATTTTCACAAGATTGAAAAAACTCTGTACCGAGCTCATAGGTAAAAGCAGCTACACCGAGTTCGCCGTAGCTAACTTCATCGCTAGTGCCATTCGTCGGTGCTAAGCCGATGGCTCGTGAAGGAAAGTAGTTCATTGGGAAAGCCAGCTTTCTGCCTAATGTTTGTAATTGAGCTTCGTTGGCTGAAGGTTCGTTGGTGTGACCCCAAGGCCACAAGATTAGTTCACCAAAGCTGTGTATATCAAGATGCATACCGCTGGTATTAGTAGGGGCTGCATCGTCGTTGGTGGGGCCTCTATTGTCAGGGAATAATTGTCTGATATAAGCTTCGACTGCAGCCGTTTCTGGTTCAGAAGCAGGGTTAATACCACGATAAGTTTCTCTACAAGCATCATTGCTTGAACCTTGTTCATCAAAGCTCCAAAAGAAGCTATAGTTACGGTTGAGGTCTGCACCGAGATTTCCATTCGGACAGTAGTTTGTATTGGCATTTTTACGCCATAAGATGCCAGCTTCAGCTTGTTTACGACCATCTGGATTGGCGTGTAACAACAGATGGATTTCATGGTGGTCTAAGATCCAAGTGATATCTGCATTTTGTTCGTATTGTTCTGCTAAATGTTCTGCAAAGTCTAATATTAAAGGAGCAGTAGCGTATTCGCGTGCATGCATAGCAGATTGTATAAACATTTTTGGTTTATTAGGGATTGTATTTTTTCGAGTTAATTTTAAGACGATTAAATCAAAGCCTCCTAGGTCATTGGCTTTTCTCCAGCTGTCTCCAATATCAATCAATTCCGAAATTTGTGGGTGATTATTAGCTATGTTTTGTATTTTTTCTAGAGTGGTTTCAACTGTATCATAACAAGAAAAAAGTGGAATGGTATTTTTACCTTGAGCCGACTCTGTATCACCCAATGTTTGTTTGGCTGCAAAGTTTCGCATTGAACGTTCTATTTGTGCTTGACGTTTGGTTTGCCATTGTTCAGCCTGTTCTATGGTAAAACCAAATGACTTGAGTTGTTCAATTTGGTCTTGTTCTAATTGCATAATCAAGTAGTTTTCATTGTAATTGACTTGCAGTGTTTCTGCGTGAAAGCTGATTAAGGCTTGGTATACTTGTTTTTTTGACAGAGCAAATACTTTGTGTACCTTTTTTAGATTTTGCACTTCCAGTGCAAAAAAATGTTGCATATCGAGTAATTCATCTACTGCATGGACTGTAGGCATTAATAAAGTTGATAAAATAACTAGGTTTAAATAAAGGCCTATGTGTCTTTTAATGTTGGGCATTTTTATGAGTTTGCTTTATTGTTGTGTGTGCTTGCATAGTTAGGGTAGGCTTAAATATTTTGTTTTTTTGGAGAGTTTACGGCAGGTTGACTGGATTTTTTCTTTCTTACGCCAAAATGGCCCATCTTGGACCACCCGTAAGCTCTCGTTTTTTATATTTAAATTTACATGCTTCGAATGCGTGGGTAAAGAGAGAATTTGTATTGCAATGGTGTTGTTGTTGGCTGCTGATACTATCAGAGTATAGTTTTATATAGGCTTCTCAGGTAAAATAGGGCGCTTTTGCCTGTTTGGGCAGGAATAAAGTGTGTTTTCACGAATGGGTATAAATTTAGGTATAAAATAGGGTGGGCTAGAGTGGCTGATAGTAATTTTCTTCAACAAATTCAGAAGCGTAGAACCTTCGCTATCATCTCCCACCCGGATGCGGGAAAGACCACTGTCACTGAAAAACTGTTGTTGTTTGGTAAAGTTATCCAAAAAGGGGGAACCGTGAAGGGGCGTGGTTCCGATCGTCATGCAACTTCGGATTGGATGGAAATGGAACAGCAACGGGGTATTTCTGTGACTACGTCTGTGATGCAATTTCCATTTAATGGGTGTGTAGTGAATTTACTGGACACGCCAGGCCATGCCGACTTTTCGGAGGATACTTATCGTACTCTGACAGCCGTAGACGGAGCTATGATGGTCATTGATGGCAGTAAAGGTGTTGAGGAACGGACTATTAAGTTGATGGAGGTCTGCCGTTTACGTGATACGCCCATTATTACTTTCATTAATAAGATGGATCGGGATATTCGTGATCCTATAGAATTACTTGATGAAATTGAGTCAGTTTTAAAGATTAAGTGTGCTGCCATAAATTGGCCCATTGGGATGGGGAAATGGTTTAAAGGTTTGTACCAACTGCAAGAAGATCGAGTGACGCTTTATCAAGGTGGTAAGGGGCATCAAATTTTTGATTACGAAACAGTGTCTCAATTGAACAGTGCTGAGTGTCAATCATTATTGGCTGATGAACTCGATGAACTTAATGAACAGTTGGAGTTATTGCAAGGGGCCAGTCATACGTTTAATTTAGATGAGTTTTTAAAAGGGCAGTTGACTCCGGTCTATTTTGGAACGGCCTTGGGAAATTTTGGGGTTAAAGAAATGCTAGAAGGCTTATCGCAATTTTCTCCAGTTCCTCAGGCACGTGCTTGCCAAGAACGTATCATTGAGCCTAATGAAACTAAGTTGTCTGGTTTTGTTTTTAAAATACAAGCAAATATGGATCCTAAACACAGAGATCGTGTTGCTTTTATGCGAATCTGCTCTGGTCATTTTAAAAAAGGTATGAAATTAAAGCATGTGCGTTTAGGAAAGGATATTAAGGTTAGTGAAGCCTTGACCTTCGTAGCAGGAGATAGAGAGCATTTGGAAGAAGCTTTCCCTGGGGATATTATTGGTTTGCATAATCATGGAACGATTGCCATTGGGGATACTTTTACTGAGGGTGAGTTATTGAACTTTAAAGGTATTCCTCACTTTGCTCCTGAGCTTTTTAGGCGAGTCGTGTTAAAAGATCCTTTAAGGAGTAAACAATTACAAAAAGGATTGACACAGTTATCAGAAGAAGGTGCCGTGCAAGTTTTTTGGCCGCTTAGAAACAATGATATTATCTTGGGTGCTGTTGGAGTTTTGCAGTTTGATGTGGTTGCGTTTCGTTTAAAACAAGAGTACAAAGTTGAATGTATTTATGAAGCCATTAATCTTCACACAGCTCGTTGGGTACAAGCTCAAGATGAGCGTATATTGGCTGATTTCAAAGCCAAAGCTCATGACCATTTGGCTTTGGACGCAGGGGGTTACCTAACTTATTTGGCCCCGAGTCGGGTCAATTTATCTTTGGCTCAAGAAAAATGGCTTGATGTTCAGTTTCGAAAGACAAGAGAGCATTAATCTTAAAGTCTAAATTGTGCGTTTGTGTGTAACTGAAAACAACGAAAATACTGCCGTAGTGCCTGCAAAAGTGTCTGCAAAAAAATCATATTTTGTGTTATTGTAGTGGCAGATCAGGGGGGAGTGGGTTGTTTAAGGAACGTGCACGAAATAACTTTAACATTTAGAGCGGATGCATGTTTGATCAAAGCAAGTTCAGGAGCGACAAATGTTAAAGTTATTTCGTGCACGTTCCTAAGGTGTGTGAGTGACTATGCATATAAGTATAAAGACTGTTTCACAAATACTCTGCGGCTTGTTACTTTTAATGTGTTGCTCAATAAATTGGGCGCAAAAGAACCCGTTAGAACAATCAGACCTGTATTTTTCTTCTTCGTCACGTGATGCTTTAAATAGATTTTATACCCTGCAAATTTATAACAGTATTCATAATTATACTGATATATCTCATAGCTCTTTTATCAATTCTACTATCAATTCTACTGATTCGAATCAGAGAGTGCTGATTGATATAGTTGACTTTTTTTCTACTAATGACTTTCAATCCTGTAGTTTATTAGCTGAAAGATCTGGCACCTACCAATGCAGTATTACCATGCCTGAACGTGTACGAGAGTATATATTGATTGTGCCAAGATCCTATCAGGGTAGGCCCACACCTTTGGTGATTGATATGCATGGCTTTTTGCACGACAGCGATAGTTACATGAAAGTGACACATTGGAGTGATGATGAGACTATGCGTCGTAAGAATTACATCTATGTGGTTCCCATAGGTTTTGGCCGTTCTTGGAATGCTGATGTTTGCTGTGCAGGTAATAAGGAAGATGATGTGAGCTTTATCCGAGCTATTGTAGAAGAGGTTGGGGGTAACTTTAACTTGGATATAGAGAAAATTTTTGCAGTAGGTTTTTCAAATGGTGGGGGCTTAGCTCATAAATTGGGTTGTGAAGCTGCAGATGTTTTTACTGGAATTGTATCTGCTAGTTTTCCTAACCCTAAAAATGTTGAAACTTGTCAGCCCAGTAGGCCTGTTGAAGTGATTCATTTTCATGGTACGGCAGATTTTACGGTTCGGTATAATGGTGGTATTTTTGGTGTAAAATCAGCGCCAGATAGTTTTAATGATTGGGCTGAGATACTTAACTGCCAGGTTGCTTCGACAGTTACTTATGTACAAAATAATACTGTGTGTGAAACTTATGAGCAATGTCAAGGCGGGGTGAAAAACACACTTTGCACAGTAGATTCTTTTCACTCTATTTATGATAATGCTGACTATCTTAATTTAGCTAATGTTGGTTGGGTTTATTTAAATGGTGGCGTGCCAAAAAACGCTCAAGAAGTCAATATTATTGACTTAGAGGTCAATGAAGGCAGCTTTTTATTTTTCCGTTGGATGACTTTGAGTTGGACGGGAGTTATCAGTGACCAAGTTGATGTTTATCGAAATGGAGTCTTGTTTGATACAACTAAAAATGATGGTCTATTGACAGATATTGCAATGGGGGTAGAGGCTGTTTATCAGGTTTGTGAGCCGAATTCGAGAGAGCTGTGTTCGCAACCAACAAAGGCTAGTTTTTATTGAGATAAAAATATGACTCTTCCAGATTTGCCGTGGTTTGGCCAAATTTCAACCTAGATGAAAATTGCATTTGCACGGTAACCCTCATGGGCCTGGGGCCCACCCCAAACCATGAAAATGGGTATTCCCTAAACTTTATTCCCAATTAGATCCCG